>CAXBKI010000336.1:0-4108 GCA_963975955.1 uncultured Devosia sp. | reverse complement strand
TGAACTTCACCTCCAGCGTTTCGCGATTATAGCGTTTGCCGTGGCATTCCTCGCAAGTGACATAGACATCGGGCAGGAAGTGCATCTCGATCTTGATCAGCCCGTCGCCCTTGCAGACCTCGCAGCGGCCGCCCTTGACGTTGAAGCTGAAGCGGCCCGGCTTGTAGCCGCGCGCCTGCGCTTCCGGCAGACCCGCAAACCAGTCGCGGATATTGGTGAAGGCACCGGTATAGGTGGCCGGGTTCGAGCGCGGGGTGCGGCCGATCGGCGACTGGTCGATATCGATGACCTTGTCGAGGAATTCGAGGCCCGTCAGCGACTCATGGGGGGCGGGGACCACCCGCGCGCCGTTCAGGCGCCGGGCAATGGCCTGATACATGGTGTCGATCATCAGCGTGGACTTGCCGCCACCCGACACGCCGGTAATGGCCACGAACATGCCGAGCGGCACATCCACCGAGACGTTCTTGAGATTGTTGCCGGTCGCGCCCTTGACGCTGAGCGCCTTGCCCTGCTTGCCGGTACGGCGTTCCGCGGGCATGGCAATACCCATGCGGCCCGAGAGATATTGGCCGGTCAGCGAGTCGGGATGATTGAGAATGTCCTGCGGCGTCCCCTCGGCGACGATATGGCCGCCATGCACACCGGCCCCCGGGCCAATATCGACGACATAGTCAGCCGTCATGATGGCATCTTCGTCATGCTCGACCACGATCACCGTATTGCCGATATCGCGCAGCCGCTGCAGGGTCTCCAGCAGGCGGGCATTGTCGCGCTGATGCAGACCGATCGAAGGCTCGTCGAGCACGTAGAGCACGCCGGTCAGGCCCGAGCCGATCTGGCTGGCAAGCCGGATGCGCTGGCTTTCGCCACCCGAGAGCGTGCCTGAATTGCGTGCCATGGTCAGATAGTCCAGGCCCACATCGATCAGGAAGTTCAGCCGCTCGCGGATCTCCTTGAGGATGCGCTCGCCGATCTGCTGCTGGGTCGGGGTGAACCGGGCGGGCAAGGCATCAAACCAGGCGGCCGCGTTGCGGATCGACTGCTCGGTGACCTGACCGATATGGAGACCATCAATCTTGACGGCCAGCGATTCCGGCTTGAGCCGATAGCCGCCGCAGGCCACGCAGGGCTTGGCCGACATGTATTTTTCGATTTCCTCGCGCATGCCGGCGCTTTCGGTTTCCTTGTAGCGCCGCTCAAGATTGCCGATCACGCCTTCAAACGCCTTGCTCGTCTTGTACTGGCGCAGGCCATCGTCATAGACGAAATCGACCTTGTCGCGGCCCGTACCGTAAAGCACGGCGTGCTGAACCTCGAAGGGCAGGTCGCTCCACGGCGTCTCCACCGACGCGCCGAACAGCTTCACCACGGCGGTCAGGGTCTGAATGTAGTAGGGCGCGCTGGTCTTGGACCAGGGCAGGATGGCCCCCGCGCGGATCGACAGGCTCGCATCGGGCACGATCTGGTCAGCGTCGATCTTGCGCTCGGTACCCAGTCCATCGCAGACGGGGCAGGCACCAAAGGGATTGTTGAACGAGAACAGGCGCGGCTCGATCTCGGCAATGGTGAAGCCGGACACCGGGCAGGCGAACTTTTCCGAGAAGGTCTGCTGGCGCGGCTTGCCGTCTTCGCCCTTTTCATCGGCAAATTCGATCAGGGCGATGCCATCGGCCAGCTTGAGGGCCGTCTCGAAGCTCTCCGCCAGGCGGCCGGCAATGTCGGGGCCGACGACGATGCGGTCGACCACGACTTCAATGTCGTGCTTGAGCTTCTTGTCGAGGGCAGGGGCGTCCTCGATCTCGTGATACTCGCCATCGATCTTGACGCGCTGAAAGCCCTTGCGCATCAGGTCGGCCAGTTCCTTCTTGTATTCGCCCTTGCGACCACGCGCGATCGAGATCGGAAGAGCACACGTCTGAACTCCCGTCACGTGAAAATCTCGCGCGATCGGCGCCAGCAGATACAGGCGCGTGCCCTCGGCGATCTCAAGTGTCTTGTCGACCATCTGGGTGACGGTCTGGCTCTCGATCGGCAGACCGGTCGCCGGCGAATAGGGCACGCCAACGCGGGCAAACAGCAGGCGCAGGTAATCGTAGATTTCCGTGACCGTGCCGACGGTGGAGCGCGGATTGCGGCTGGTGGTCTTCTGCTCGATGGAGATCGCGGGCGAGCATAGGCCGACAGCGATTCCACATAGCGGCGCTGTCCCTCTGCATAGATGGTGTCAAAGGCCAGCGACGACTTGCCCGAGCCGCTGAGGCCCGTCATCACGATCAGACTGTCGCGCGGCAGCTTGAGATCGATGCCCTTGAGGTTGTGCTCGCGGGCACCGCGCACGATGATCTCTCGGTTCAGACTGGGCTTTGGCGTCATCAATCAAGTCCATGGCTCGGTGCGCCAGAATGGCAGCACAGCGGTCAAACGGTCGGTTGGCTGGGCGGGATGGCCCCGAAAATAGGCGCGACAGACGCCGCCCGCAAGTTCGGCAAACGCATGGCGGCCCAGCCTCACGGTCACCTTAGCGTGTGTCCACCCATGCCAGAGCGACATATAACACCCGGAACATAAGCGGAACAATAGGGATTCGGTCAAGTCGCGCCACTCTGGTTTATCCCGTGCCAGGCTGTAAACGCCGCGGCAAGAATGAAGAACAGGCCCGCGCTGCGGCCAAACCAAATCGTCACCCCGGGGTTACCGATCAGCGCGTCGCGGCCGCGGCCGGCAGCGAGCGCCAGGGCACCATAGATGACAAACTGCGTGCTGATGGTCATGAGGCCCAGCACCAGGGCCTGGGACCACAGCGGACCATATTGCGGGCGCATGAATTGGGGGAAGACGGCCAGCACGAACAGATAGGCCTTGGGGTTGAGCAGGCAGGTGACTGCGCCCTGCACGAAGGCGCTCCAATCGGACCTCAGGGCGCCCTTGCCGATATGATCGACGGTGATCGAACTGCCCAGCAGCGACCAGCCAATCCAGGCCATATAGCCTGCCCCGGCCACGATCATGACAGTATAGAGCCCGCCGGGCAGATGGGTGAGAACGCCCACCGCCAGGGTGCCGAACACGGTGTGGACCGCGCCGCCCAGCATGACGCCGGCCAGGGTGGCCAGCCCCCTGCGGCGCCCACCCGTCAGGGCATTGGCGATGATCAGGAACATATCCATGCCGGGCAGGGCGATGATGCCCAGCAGCAGCGCCAGATAGAGCCAGAGCGCCTGTGCATAATCCATGTCTTGTCCCGCCTTCGTCCCTGACCGGCTTTGCCGCAGGCCTGCTGACAGCCCGTGTCAGCAGCACGCAGCTGATCGCGTTGCGCGGTGCACCTGGCGCTGCAACGCGCCCGAAAGAAGGGGCCCGGAGGTCTCAGGGCGGAGCATCTTCACAGGACAGGAATGCCAGCCGCATGCCCCATGCCAGAGCCGGGGCGTGCGCTTTGGCGCGCGACGCCTTTTGCCGCTATTTCGCCACAAATTGGCGTGCTGGGGCCGGGTGTGCTATGCTTGCCCCGTGGTCGCAATACTGCGGCCTTTACCGATACAGATCGGATTTTCATGCAGATCCCCGAATGGACGAAACCCGCGCTCTATGGCGCGGCGGCCGGCGCCGTTGCCCTTGCCATCATTGGCTTCACCTGGGGCGGTTGGGTGACCGGCGGCAGCGCCCAAGAGATGGCGTCTACCCAGTCGACCGCTGACGTGGCGGCTGCGTTGACACCTTACTGCGTAGAGCTTTCCAGGACCGACAGCAACCGCGTGGCCGTGATGGCGGATCTGGCCAAGGCATCGAGCTATTCGCGTCGCGGCATAGTCGAAAAGGCCGGCTGGGCGACGCCGCTGGGCGCCGACAAGCCGAGCCGCGAGCTGGCGCAATCTTGCGCGCTGGCGCTCGAGCCGAGCTGATCAATCCATGTCAGGCGCCTCGGGGCACAGCTGTTCCGGGGCGCTTGACAAATCCGCGCCACAGAACATATCATGAACGCAATGGAAATGGCGCGCGTCCGGCCGGCATTCTTAGGTGTTCAAAACACGCGGTTCAGGCGCGCGTCCGGCCCGACGAAGCGCTAGAACAGGCTGGCAATGCGGACCCCGATCAAGCCCAGGCG
>CAXBKI010000335.1:0-4140 GCA_963975955.1 uncultured Devosia sp. | reverse complement strand
AAAGGGGCGACCCAGAAAATCGGTGCGCAAGCCGTAACACATCACCGGAATGCCCAGACGGTCGGCAACACGGGCCAATTGCCAAACCTGCTCGCGCGTCAGGCACTGGACTTCGTCGAGGAAAACGCAATCCACCTTGGACTCGTCGGTGTGGTCGCGGATGCGATGGAAGAGGTCGTCGTGCTCATCATAGAGTTCGGCGGGCTCGGATATGCCGAGTCGCGAGCTGATGATCCCTGGTTGGCCGCCGGCATAGGCCGCGCAGGTGTAGAGCAATGGCCGCATGCCGCGCTCGCGATAATTGTAGGCCGCCTGCAGCAGCAAGGTCGACTTGCCGGCATTCATGGCGGCGTAGGAAAAATAGAGCTTGGCCATTACGGTGCGCGGCTCCCGCGGGTTGCGACATGGTGGCTTAGGCAATAGACCGTGGCCGCGCGCGCAAGAAGCACGCAAGGCAAACATCAACAGTTCATTGCGAGGCCACAATGTCCGACATTACCATTCGCGCCGCACGGCCGGCGGATGCAGAAGCGCTCAAGCATCTGCTGGACCGCTCCTGGCGCACGCATTGGGGACCGCATCTGGATGGCGCGGCCCTGGAACGCTATGAGGCAGAGCAGCCGGTGGCGGGCTATGTGGACGGCTATATCGGTGCGTTTCAGGTGGCGCAGCGCGGCGGCGTGGTGGTGGGCATGTTCCATCTGGACGGCGCCTGGCTGCACGCCATTCATGTCGACAGCTGGGCCATCGGCACCGGTGTGGGGCGGGCTCTGATGGATGCCGCCGAAGCGCTCGGGGCGCGGCGGCTGGAGGTCCGGGCCTTCAACAGCCGGGCGCGCGCATTCTATCTGGCGCGCGGCTGGCTGGAAGCGGGCGAACACCCCGGCTCCGAAATGGGCGTGCTGGTGCGGACCATCGTCATGGAGCGCGCCTAGCAAGGGACAAAAAAGGGCCGCCACGAGGGCGGCCAGAGCCGATCTGATCGGCGGGAGAGCCGGGGTTGGCGGCCAGACTCTCCAACAAGCCGGGCGCGACGTTGGGGACGTGGGGCGCGGCAGTCCGGGCCGTATGGGGATACGCCGGGAACAGCGCGACCTTAGGGGGCAGAGATGACACTGCCGTGACGACACTGTTCAGGCAGCGTTCAGCCAGGCAGAACCATAGTGGGAGCAGACCTCAGTATGTTCAGGAGATCGATCGTGGTGCGTAAAATGCTCGGCGTTGCGGCGGGTTTGATGATGGTGGCCAGCAGCGCAGGGGCGGCCTGGGCGTCGCCCAACGGGGTGTGGGAGCTGGAGACGCGCGACACGCGCATCCAGCTGGCGCTGTGCGGCGACGGCACGCAATTGTGCGGCACGCTGGTCTGGCTGTCGGATGTCGACTACAACAAGCAGTACGAGCCATTTCTCAACGCGCCGGTCGCCAATGGCATCGCCCAGGCCGGCCCCAATCGCTGGAAGGGAGCGATGAAGCTGTTCGGCCAGAACATCACCGGCACCATCACCCAGCAGAGCGACACGCAGATGACCCTGCAGGGCTGCGCCTTCCTGGTGGTGTGCAAGAGCTACCAGATGTTCCGGTACAGCCAATGACCGGCGGACGATTGCTGCGCGCCCTGGTCGTCGGGCTGCTGACCCTATCGGCTATTCCCGCCGCCTGGGCGACCTCGCCGGTGGGCACCTGGGAAATCGAGATGAAGGATTCGCGCTATCGTGTCGAGCTGTGCGGCGCGGACGGCACGGCGCTGTGCGGCACGCTGATCTGGCTGGGCAATGGCGCGGACAGTCCGGACAATCTGCCCTATCTGAACACGCTGATGATCGACCACGCGCCGCAGACCGCACCCAACCAGTGGAAGGGCGACCTGCATATTTACGGGCAGACCGCCGCCGGCACGATCACCCAGGTCAGCGATGACCAGATCACGCTGAAAGGCTGCGCCTTTGGCATTATCTGCAAGACCTATCAGATGTATCGCTACGCCGAGTAGGCGTGCCTGAGGCTTTCCGGGCGGGGCCTATGCCGTGAAGGCCCGCGCCTGTGCTGCCAGGGAAGGCGCCGACCCAAGAGGGGCGACGTCTCCCCCCCAAGGGAGAGGCGAAGTGGTCAGTTGGTGTTGCGCGGCACATGGATGCGGCGGCGCTCCCAGAGCGGGGGCAGGGCCTCGACCGCGACGATGGCGGCAAAGATCAGCACCGCTCCGGCATAGCCGATGGGGGGCAGGCGCTCGCCCAGAATGATGGCACCGCCGATGGCCGCCACCAGGCTTTCCGCCGAGAGAATGATGGCCGCATTGGCGGGCGGCACATATTGCTGGCCAATGGCCTGGAAGGTGAAGGCCACCGCCGTCGAGAGCAGGCCGGTATAGGCCAGTTCCATCCAGCCTGACTGGACAGCGCTGAAGTCGGGCTGCTCGAACACCAGCGCGAAGCCGAGGGCCAGGGCGCCCGCGATCAGGAAGCTGACGGCAGAGACGAAAATGGGCAGGCCCGTGGCGCGCGCTGCCAGTCCGAGCAGGATGACGTGCAGCGCCCAGAACACGGCGCCGATGACCATCAGCCCATCGCCGGCATTGAAGCTGTCGAGGCCGCCGCCATTGAGGAAATAGATGCCGATCAGCGCCAGGGGCACGCAGACATAGATGATCGGATGGGGCCGGGTGCGGAAGATCAGGAAGCCCAGCACCGGGACGAAGAACACGTAAAGCCCGGTGAGGAAACCGGCATTGGTGACGGTGGTGCTGATCAGCCCGATCTGCTGCATCGCCGAGCCCATCAGGAAAACCAGGCTGACGCCGCCAATCAGCCACCAGTTATTGCCGGTGAGTGGCGCGGCGCGCCGGCGCCGCTCGAGCAGGCCCAATGGCAGGACCGCCAGGCCGCCCAGCAGGTAGCGCAGGCCCGAAAAGGTGAGCGGCCCCATCGAATCCATCGCCGATTTCTGGGCAATGAAGGCCAGCCCCCAGAGGGCGGTGCAGATCAGCAGCAGCATGACGGCGACGGGACGGGACATTGTTCGGATTTTCTCTGCGGCGGGAGTCGGCGGAGCTGCCTTGTAGGGGGACTTGATCGCGCCGTCGACACCCTGCCTTGCGGGGAAGGATCAAGGGTGAGGGGCCAAGCGCATTGCGGCTGCGGGGCCATGCCCCCAACCTCGCTCGATCACCGACTTGGCGGGCCAGCTTCGAAGGGCTCGATTGATGAACAGACCTCATCCTGAGCCTGTCGAAGGACGAGGTCGCGGCACGATCGGGGCACGACCTCGTGGTTCGACAAGCGCACCATGAGGTCTGCTGGGGACATTGTGATCAGGGCAGTTCGGCGTCCAGGGCGGCGATCAGCTGATCGATTTCGGCGGGCGTTGTGTAGTGCACAAAGCTCAGGCGCAGCACGCCGTGTTCGGGGGCGATGCCGAGGGCTTCGAGCAGGCGGTAGGCGTAGAAGTGCCCGCCGCCAGCCATGACGCCATGCCTGGCCAGGCGCGCAGCGACGGCGGCGCCGGGTTCGGCAAGGCTGAGGGCAATGGTCGGCGCGCGCAGCTCGGGCTGGGCGGGGCCGATGAGGCGCACGGTATTTTTCTGGCGGAGGTAATCGAGCAGCGGCAGCGACAGAGCGATTTCCTGGGCGCGCATGGCGGCATGGGCGCGGCGGAAGGCGTTTTCGCCCGGCACGCCGGGGCCGGCGATTGCGGCGACGGCTTCGAGATAGTCCGCAATGCCCGAGGATGCCGCAATCTGGGCGTGGTCGGGGCCGGCGGGGGTCAGGCGGTAGCGCGGCTTGGCATCGTTGAAGAAGTGCCCCTGATTGGGCAGCGCCATGGCCAGTTCGGGGCGGACGGCCATGATGCCCTGATGCGGACCGAAGACCTTGTAGGCGGAGAAGAAATAGATGTCCGCCCCCAGGGCCGCCAGATCAGGCAGGCCGTGGGGCGCATAGCTGACGCCATCGATGATGGTGAGGGCACCCACGGCCCGGGCGCGGGCGGCGATCTCAGCCACCGGGTTGATTTCGCCGACAACGTTGGAGCAGTGCGGCGCGGCGACGAAGCGAACCTTGGCGTCGAGCAGAGTTTCAAGGCCGGTGAGGGAGAGGCGGCCGGTCTGGCGGTCAACGGCCCATTCGCGCACTTCAACGCCCAGCC
>CAXBKI010000334.1:0-4140 GCA_963975955.1 uncultured Devosia sp. | reverse complement strand
GGCGCCGCCGGGGGTGTTTTTGTGCAGATTGCCGCCCAATTTCTGCATCGGCGGAACCACAGCCCCTCTCCATCGGTTGATCGGGCAGCACTGCCCAGCGTCAAAGGATTTCCCATGAAAACCCCATCGATCGATCTCAAGGCCAATGCCAAGGCCGCCGTCATCGACATTCTCAACGCCCGTCTGGCCGACGCCATCGACCTGGCGCTGATCGTCAAGCAGGCCCACTGGAACCTCAAGGGCCCCAATTTCATCGCCGTCCATGAAATGCTCGATCCCATGCGCGCCGCCATCGACACCCATGTCGACATCATCGCCGAGCGCGTCGCCCAACTCGACGGCATTGCCCTGGGCACCAGCCAGATCGTCGCCAAGGCCACCGCCCTGGCCCCCTATCCCACCGATATCCGCAAAGTTCCCGAGCATCTGCAGGCCCTGGCCGAGCGCTTTGCCACCCTGGCCAACCAGGTGCGCGAGGATATCGATGCCACCGACCAGGCCGGCGACGCCGACGCCGCCGATATCCTGACCGCCTTCTCGCGCGAGCTCGACAAGAACCTGTGGTTCATCAAGTCCCACCTCGAATAGGCAATTCCCGCCCTTTGCGGTATTACAGGGTGCTTTCATCGTGAAAGCACCCTTTTTTCGTCCCCAGGCCGATGAATTCCTATTGTCTCCTATCGTTTTTCTGGCGATTTCCTATTTTTGCCGGACGCAACAGTGGCAAAGACGCTTGCTCCCAGTTTGGAATTATGCAAATCTACCCCAGATAGGGCAGCACAACTGTCCTATCTGACGCGTCGCCCCGCTCTCCGCGGCCAGCACGCACGCCGGCCCGGCTGGCCCGCTAGACGATAGCGGAAACGGGTAGGCGGAGCTAAGATAGCTCGAATTCGAGTGGCCATTTGGATGCAGTGCCACTCCCCGCGCATGGACGTTTTTGCTCATCCGAGCCGTACTGTGTACGACCCGCCTGAACAGCGCGCCCACCTGAGGACGAACCGCATCCAGCCCGCCGGGAAACCGGCATCATCAGGATGCACACACATAGTGACATCGCCCGGCAGCGGGCGCGACCAACCAACGAGGACCACGCCATGGCACACACGCGGAACCGATCGACTGCTCCGGTCACCACGAAATCTGCCACAGCCAAAACCTTGATTCTGGATGGTCAGCGCGTCGCTTCGGGCCGCCCGGCCGCGCAGGGCCTGTATGATCCTGCCCATGAACATGATGCCTGCGGCATCGGCATGATCGCCAATATCAAGAACCGCCCCAGCCACGAAGTGGTGCAGAAGGGTCTCGAAATTCTCGAGAACCTCGAGCATCGCGGCGCCGTTGGTGCCGATCCCCTGATGGGCGATGGCGCCGGCATTCTGGTGCAGACGCCCCATGCCTTCTTCTCCAAGGTCATGGATTTCGCGCTGCCCGAAAAGCACTTCTACGCCGTGGCCATGCTGTTCTATCCCAACACCGATGGCCTGCGCGATCGCGTGGCCGCGGTGGTGCATGGTTGCCTCGAGCGCGAGGGCCTGGCCCTGCTCGGCGAGCGCGTCGTGCCCGTCGACAATTCCGAGCTTTCCGCCGGCGTCATCGCCACCCAGCCCATCATCGAGCAGATGGTGATCGCCCGTCCTGCCGGGATGACGCTGGACGAATTCGAGCGCAAGCTGCTGATCACCCGCAAGGTCATTTCCAACACGGTCTACGCGCAGATCCCCGAATCGGCTGGCGACAACGGTTTTTACGTCGTCTCCATGTCGGCGCGCACCATTGTCTACAAGGGCATGTTCCTGGCCTTCCAACTGGGCGCCTTCTACACCGATCTGCACGACGAGAGCTTCGAGAGCGCCATCGCCCTGGTGCATCAGCGCTTTTCCACCAACACCTTCCCCTCCTGGAAGCTGGCCCATCCCTATCGCATGACCACCCACAATGGTGAGATCAACACCATTCGCGGCAACGTCAACTGGATGGCGGCGCGCCAGGCATCGGTCTCCTCCCCCAAGTTCGGCGAGGACATCACCAAGATCTGGCCGATTTCCTATGAGGGCCAGTCCGATACGGCCTGCTTCGACAACGCGCTCGAATTCCTCGTGCGCGGCGGCTATTCGCTGCCGCACGCCGCCATGATGCTGATCCCCGAAGCCTGGGCCGGCAATCCGCTGATGGATGAGACCCGGCGCAGTTTCTACGAATACCACGCCGCGCTGATGGAGCCCTGGGACGGTCCGGCCGCCATGTCGCTCAGCGACGGCCGCTATGTCGTGGCCACGCTCGATCGCAACGGCCTGCGCCCCGCCCGCTATCTCGTCACCAAGGAGGGCCATGTGGTTCTGGCGTCCGAATCGGGCGTCTTGACCATTCCCGATGAGGACATTGTCGAGCGCTGGCGCCTGCAGCCCGGCCGCATGCTGCTCATTGACCTCGAGGAAGGCCGCATCATCTCGGACGAGGAGATCAAGCGGACCCTGGCCACCCGCCATCCCTATGCAGAATGGCTGGCGCGCAGCCAGATCGTGCTCGAGGATCTGCCCAATACCGAGCTCACCGCCCCGGTCACCACCGAGTCGCTGCTCGATCGCATGCAGGCTTTCGGCTACACCCAGGAAGACATCAAGATCCTGTTGACCCCCATGGCCACCACCGGCCAGGAGGCTGTCGGCTCGATGGGCACCGATACGCCCATTTCCGCGCTCAGCCAGAAGTCCAAGCTCCTCTATACCTATTTCAAGCAGAACTTCGCTCAGGTCACCAACCCGCCCATCGATCCGATCCGCGAGGAATCGGTGATGAGCCTGGTCAGCTTCATCGGCCCGCGCCCCAATATTCTCGATCTCGAGGGCAGTTCGCACGAAAAGCGGCTCGAGGTACGTCAGCCCATTTTGACCAATGAGGATCTGGCCAAGATCCGCGCCATTGGCGACATGGCGGACAACCAGTTCAAGACCAAGACCATCGACATTACCTATCCGGCCGCCCAGGGCGCGGCAGGCATGGAAGCGGCCATCAATGCCATCTGCGAGCTGGCCGAAGCGGCCGTGCGCGGCGAAGAGAACATCATCGTGCTCTCCGATCGGCTGGTTGCCGCCGACCGCATCGCCATTCCGGCGCTGCTGGCCACCGCGGCCGTCCATCACCACCTGATCCGCAAGGGTCTGCGCACTTCTTCCGGTCTGGTCGTTGAAACCGGCGAAGCCCGCGAAATGCACCATTTCGCCATGCTGGCCGGCTATGGCGCCGAAGCCATCAACCCCTATCTGGCCTTTGAAACGCTGGCTGCCATGCACGCCGAAGGCGAGTTCCCGGCCGAGGTCGATGCCCGCGAAGTGGTCAACCGCTACATCAAGTCGGTCGGCAAGGGCCTGCTGAAGGTCATGTCCAAGATGGGCATTTCCACCTACCAGTCCTATTGCGGCGCCCAGATTTTCGACGCCGTCGGTCTCAGCACCGATTTCGTCCAGCGCTTCTTCTTCGGCACCGCCACCACCATTGAGGGCGTCGGCCTGGCCGAGGTCGCCGAGGAGACCGTGCGGCGTCACACCGATGCCTTTGGCGAAAAGGCGGTGCTGCGCAAGGCCCTCGATGTGGGCGGCGAATACATGTACCGCATCCGCGGCGAAAAGCATGCCTGGAGCCCCGACACCGTCGCCGATCTGCAGCATGCCGTGCGCACCCGGGCCGATTCCCCCGAGACCGCGCAGACCCGCTATGACAGCTTCGCCCACAATGTGAACACCGGCGCCAATGGCTATCTGGCCATCCGCAACCTGTTCGACATCCGCCCGCTCGGCGCCCCTGTCGCCATTGAGGAAGTCGAGCCGGCGGTCGATCTGGTCAAGCGCTTCGTCACCGGCGCCATGAGCTTTGGCTCGATTTCGCGCGAGGCCCACACCACGCTCGCCAAGGCGATGAACGCCATTGGCGGCAAGTCCAACACCGGTGAAGGCGGCGAGGAGCCCGATCGCTACAAGCCCCTGCCCGATGGCTCGGCCAATCCCATGCGCTCGGCCATCAAGCAGATCGCCTCGGGCCGCTTTGGCGTCACCACCGAATATCTGGTCAATGCCGATCAGCTGCAGATCAAGGTCGCCCAGGGTGCCAAGCCCGGCGAAGGCGGCCAGCTGCCCGGCCACA
>CAXBKI010000333.1:0-4141 GCA_963975955.1 uncultured Devosia sp. | reverse complement strand
CGCCGCCTGAACCCGATCCCGGCTCTCGGCCACGGCCTTGTCGGGCAGGCCGACCAGAATGAACCTTGGCATGCCGGGCGCGATCTGCACCTGCACATCGACCGGTACGGCCACGATGCCCTCAAACGCGACGGTGGCGACGCGGGTGACCAATGCCTGTTCCCTCCAGCCCGGGGCAAATCTAGCAAAGCGGCGCCGCGCAAACAAGAACGTACAGCGAACAAAAAATGGCTTGTTAACCACGCCTGCTGCCACACTGGTTAACCTAATCCTCCATTAACCGCGTCATGTTGATTCAAAGGCACAGCTTATTCCTGCCCAGAGTTCTGCCCGATGTTTTTCAGCCGGCCTTTTCCCTCGTATTCCGCGATCGCAAAGGGCGTCCTCGTGACGTTGCTGGCCGGTATTGTCGTGGCCTGTTCGTCGGGCGGGGGGCTCTATGGCCCCGTCCAGGGCGACAACCGTCCCCATTCGGGGGTCGACCGGGCCCGCGGCATGCCGATCCAGGGGATCGATGTGGCGCGCTATCAGGAAAATATCGATTTTCGCGCCGCGTTTCAGTCCGGCATCCACTTCGTCTTCATGAAGGCGACCGAGGGCAAGGACTATATCGATCCCAATTTCCGCACCAATTGGGTGCGGGCACGCCAGGCGGGCATGCCGCGCGGCGCCTATCACTTCATGACCTGGTGTTCGCTGGCTTCCGAGCAGGCGGCCTGGTTCGTGGCCAATGTGCCCAATGATGCCGATGCGCTGCCGCCGGTGCTCGATCTGGAATGGAACCACCTGTCGAGCTGCAAGAACAAGCCCAGCCGCGCCGACGCGCTCGAAAAGATCCGCGTCATGCTCGACGCCATGGAGCGCCATACCGGCAAGCTGCCCATCATCTATACCGACATGACCTTCCACCGCGATATTCTGGAGGGCGAGTACTTCCCCAATTCGTTCTGGCTGCGCTCGACCGCCGCCGAGCCGCATGAGCGCTATGCCAACCGCACCTGGACGTTCTGGCAGTGGACGCAGACCGGGGTGGTGCGCGGCGTGCGCGGCGAGGTCGATCGCAATGCCTATTTTGGCGACCAGAACGACTGGCTGGCCTTCCTGCAGACCGGCTGCGACCCGCGTGCCATCGCCGCCCTGGCGCCCACCGGGCGTTGCCTGGCCGCCAAGTGAGCGGGCCCCTTGCCAGCGCAAGGGGGCAGGTCTAGCGTCATCGGGCATTGATGCGGGCCCTTTGGCCCGCACTGAGGAGACGAGAGATGGCCAAGGGTCAGATGAAGAGCAACAAGGAAGCCAAGAAGCCGAAAAAGGACAAGGTGGCAGCCGCCAAGCCGGTCACCGGTCTGGGTTCGGGCAGCGCCGGCAATTCGGCCAAGAAGTAAGCTCTGGCGCGCGGAATGATGGTGGGCGGTCGACTTGCTCGATCGCCCTTTTGCTTGCGCGCCGGCAGGCGCTAGCCGGCGTGGCCGGCCGGTGGCTGCAGGATTTCCGACCGCGCGACGGTCGTGGTGGTGGCATTGGCGGCAAACAGGGCGATGATCAACAGGGTAAGAGCGGCTGCAACACGCATTTCATGCATCCTCAGGGCCAGATCGTGCCGGCAGGCTTGCGCCGTTGCGCCCGCCAGGTCAACGACAGCGTTAAGACTTGATTAACGGTACAATTTTCTGAAATCTTGCCGCGGCGCGCGGCGTAACGGGCGCGCGGCCCGGCTCAGCCGGCCAGCAATCCGCTCGATTTGATACCGTCGAAGACGAACTGCACCGCCAGCGCCGCCAGCAGGATGCCCACCACCCGCGATACCACGGCCAGGCCGGTCACGCCGAGCAGGCGCTGGATGGGAATGGCCAGCATCAGCGCCAGCCAGGCCAGGAACAGGATGGCCACCGCCGCGGCCAGAACGGCCCAGAATTCGAGATCGCTGCGCGCCCCGGTGGTCAGCAGGATCATGGCGCTGATGGCGCCGGGACCGGCCAGCAGCGGCATGGCCAGCGGGAAGACGGCGATATCGTCGCGCGAGCGGGCCTCAACCTCTTCCTCGTCGGTGGTGCCGGTGCCGCCCGAATGGCGGGCAAACACCATGTCGATAGCGATCAGGAACAGCAGCAGCCCGCCCGCCGTGCGCAGGGCCGGGATGGAAATCCCGAACAGGTCGAGAATGGCCTGGCCCAGAATGCCGAAGGTGAGCAGGATCACCCCGGCAATGACGACGCCGCGGGTGGCGAAGGCAAACCGCTCTTTTGAGGTGTTGCGCTTGGTCAGCGCGGCAAAGATGAAGGCGATATCGGCCACGCCCACCGTGGCGAACAGGGTGGCGAAGGCGGCCAGAAAGGTGGTGGTGGGCATCAGGCGTCTCCGTTCTGGCCTAGCCCTAACGCTTTAGCGCCGCGCTGCCCAGCCCCGACTGTGCAGGCCACCAGCCGATCTCATCGATCCACAAATCCCGCAGTAGCCTCATCCTGAGCCCGTCGAAGGACGAGGCGTGCCGACATCCTGCCACGACCTCATGGTTCGACAAGCTCACCATGAGGTCTGCCGATACATCAACACCAACGACGCCGTCAGGCCCGCCGCCTTTCGATGGCGTCCCAGATCAGCACGGCGATGTCGGGGCCGCCGAAGCGCTTGATCTCGCGAATGCCGGTGGGGGAGGTGACGTTGATCTCGGTGAGATAGTCGCCGATCACGTCGATGCCGACAAATATCATGTCGCGTTCCTTGAGCGCCGGGGCGATTGCAGCGCAGATTTCGCGTTCGCGCGCCGTCAGCTCGCTGATTTCGGGGCGGCCGCCGACATGCATGTTGCTGCGCGCCTCGCCATCGGCGGGAATGCGGTTGAGGCCTGCCACCGGCTCGCCATCGATGATGATGATCCGCTTGTCGCCCTTGCGCACGTCGGGCAGGTATTTCTGGATCATGAAGGGTTCGCGGTAATTCTGCTCGAACAGTTCGAGCAGGCTGGCCAGGTTGTGGTCACCCTCCTGGATGAAGAACACGCCCGCGCCGCCATTGCCGTAAAGCGGCTTGACGATGATGTTGCCATGCTCCTTGCGGAAGGCGTGGATCATGGCGCGGTCGCGCGTCACCAGGGTCGGTGGCATCAGCGCGGGAAAATCGGTCACCAGGATCTTTTCGGGCGCATTGCGCACGGCGGCGGGCGGATTGACCACCAGCGTCCTGGGGTGCAGCCGCTCGAGGATATGGGTGATGGTAATATAGTTCATGTCGAAGGGCGGATCCTGGCGCATATGGATCACGTCCTGGGTGGAGAGGTCGACGCGGGCTTCCTCGCCGAGCGTGAAATGCTCGCCCCTGCGCTTGTCGAACACCGTGATGGGGGCGGCCAGGGCGGTCACCACATTGTCGCGCAGCGCCAGGGTATCGGGGGTGTAGTGCAGCAGTTTGTGGCCGCGCGCCTGGGCCTCGAGCATCATGGCAAAGGTGGAATCGCCCATCGGATTGATGGTGGCGACATGGTCCATCTGGACCGCGACGTTGAGCATTTTTGACATTCTAAGCGTCTCAAGCGGCCCGATTTATCTTCAGACCTCATCCTGAGCCTGTCGAAGGATGAGGGTGTGGCGAGACCGACAGAGCCGATCCCGGACTTCGAGGCGCGCGCCGTGAACGCTCAGGGCGCGGCGCCGAAGGCGTTGATGACATGGCGCGGCCATCGGCGCGGCGCAAGGAAAATCACGTCAAAGCGCATCGCCGTCTCGGCCTTGTCGGGATGTCTGGCCAGCCAGTAGCTGGCGGCCCGCACGATACGCGACTGGTTGACCGCTTCCAAGGCCGGGCCGAACTGGTCGGCATGGGCGCGCGCCTTGACCTCGACAAACACCGTGGTGCCCAGGCGGGTGGCGATCAGGTCGATTTCGCCCACCGGGGTTTTGCAGCGCCGGGCGATGATGCGGTAGAATTTGAGGCGCAGATACCAGGCGGCCAGCGCTTCGGCGCGGTGACCGCCGCGATAGGCGGTGATGCGGGCGTTACTGCCGGGCTTTGAGGGCGAGGGCGGCATCATAGACCTCCTTGCGCTTGAGCCCATATTGCGCGCTGACGGCATCGACGGTCGCCCGCAGGGGCTGGTCGGCCATGGCGGCCAGCAGCGACGCCTGCCAGTCGGCGGCATCGGGGGCGG
>CAXBKI010000332.1:0-4149 GCA_963975955.1 uncultured Devosia sp. | reverse complement strand
GGCAGTGCACCGGTTCAATCCCCAGACGCCGCGCCGCGGTCAGAAACGGCTCGGGATGCGGCTTGGGGTAGGTGACGTCATCGCGGGTCACGATGGTGTCGAACAGTTCGAGCAGGCCCGTCGCGCCCAGATGGGTATGGGCATGGGGCTTGCGCGAGGAGGTTGCAACCGCCGTGGGAATGCCGCGCTCGCGCAATTCGTGCACCAGTTCGAACGCGCCCGGCTTGACCGGAACCCCACCATGGCTGCGCTCGCCCATGATCACCCGGCAACGCTGATCAAACAGGGCATAGGGAAAAGCCACGCCATAGGCCTCCACCAGCAATTGGTTGGTGCGCTCATGGCTGCCGCCCACCATGGACAGATACACTTCATCGGTCATGGGGAAGCCGATCTCGTCGCAGACTTCAAACACGATGGCCCTGAACACGCTTTCGGTATCGAGCAGCGTGCCATCCATGTCAAAGATCACGGCCTGAAACGGGGCCAGGCGCAGCAGTTCAGTTTGCAGTGTCATCATGGCCCGATATAGGGCGATTTGGCACGCGGCGCCAGTCTGCGGCGCGAAAGGCAGGGTTGCACGCTGGCCAACGCGGACAGCTGTGATAGCCTTGCCCGACCATGTCTGATTTCAAGCCCGCCCGGAACCACGAAATGCTGGGCGACGCGTTCTATGATCGCGTCGCGCCCGCCGATTTCCCGCACACCATCCTGCGCCACCGTGACCAGCGCTGGGCCCGCCGCATGGGGCTCGATGGGCTGGCCGAGGCGCAATGGCTCGCCCATTTCGGGCGGTTCGCACCGCTGCCCGGGTCGCTGCCCGAACCGCTTGCCCTGCGCTATCACGGCCACCAGTTTCGCAGCTATAATCCCGAACTGGGTGACGGAAGGGGCTTTCTGTTCGCGCAGGGCTTTGACCTTAAGGATAATCGGCTGCTCGACTTCGGCACCAAGGGCACCGGCCGCACGCCCTGGTCGCGCGGCGGCGACGGTCGGCTGACGCTCAAGGGTGGGGTGCGTGAGGTGCTGGCCACCGAGATGCTTGAGGCCATGGGGGTCTATACGTCGAAAAGCTTCTCGCTGGTGGAAACGGGCGAAGCCCTGCAGCGGGGTGACGAGCCGTCGCCGACCCGTTCGGCGGCACTGGTCCGGCTCAGCCACAGCCATATCCGCATCGGCAGTTTCCAGCGCCTGGCCTATCTGGAGGACACCGCCGGGCTGCAGCAATTGCTCGATTACGCGATTGCTACCTATTACCCGGACCTGTCGACAGCGCAGGACCGCCCCGCCGCATTCCTGGCCGCCGTGGTTGCCAATGTGGCCCGGCTCGGCGCGCAATATACCGCCGCCGGCTTTGTGCATGGCGTGCTCAACACCGACAACATCAACATTACCGGCGAGAGCTTCGACTACGGCCCCTGGCGCTTCGTTCCCACCTATGATCCGGCCTTCACCGCGGCTTATTTCGACGAGACCGGGCTCTATAGTTTTGGCCGTCAACCCGATGCCCTGGCCTGGAACCTTACCCGGCTGGCCGAGTGCCTCGTGCCGCTCTCAAGCATTGCGGCGCTGGAACCCGCGCTCAATACAGTCTGGCCGCAATTCCGCGCGGAACTGCCCCGCAACATGCTGCGGCGGCTGGGCCTCAAGCCGCGCGACATCGAAAACGACGGCGCCTTTGTCACCAGCCTGTTTGAATTCCTGGCCGCTTCGCAGGCACCCTATGAGCAGTTCCTGTTCGACTGGCGCGGTGGCGCCCTGAGCGTCGCACGGGCGGCGGCGAGCCCATCGGCGCCGTTCTACGCCAGTGAGGCCTTCCGGCCGATTGCCGA
This sequence comes from uncultured Devosia sp., assembly GCA_963975955.1. Taxonomy (GTDB): domain Bacteria; phylum Pseudomonadota; class Alphaproteobacteria; order Rhizobiales; family Devosiaceae; genus Devosia. The sequence goes on along the minus strand of CAXBKI010000332.1, from coordinate 2,317 downwards.
GGCCCTCGAGGCCTATCAGCCCAGCGACGACGTCAATCTCGAGCATGGCTATTTTGCGCGGCAACGCCCAAGCACCATGTTGATCGACGAGGTCGAGGCGATCTGGGCCCCCATTGCCGAACATGACGACTGGTCGCTATTGGAAAAGGCCCTGGCGGAGATCGACCAGATGCGCCAGGCCTATGGTCACGTCTGGGACATTGTGTGAGGAGACACGAGATGACGCTTTGGGCCCTGGACGGCGTTGCCCCCGAGATCGATGCCGATATTGCCTGGATCGCGCCGACGGCGGTGCTGGTTGGCAAAGTGATCGTGCGGGCTGATGCTGGCATCTGGTTTGGCGTTGTGGCGCGGGGCGACAATGAACCGATCACCATCGGCGCGCGCACCAATGTGCAGGAGAACGCGGTATTGCACACCGATATGGGCTATCCGCTGAGCATTGGGGAGGGCTGCACCATCGGTCACAAGGCGATGCTGCACGGCTGCACGATCGGCGACAATACGCTGATCGGCATGGGCGCCACGGTGCTCAATGGCGCCAGCATCGGCAGCAATTGCCTGATTGGGGCAGGGGCGCTGATCACCGAGAGCAAACACATTCCGGATGGGTCGCTGGTGGTTGGCGCGCCCGGCAAGGTGGTCCGCCAGCTCGATGAGGCCGCCATGGCCGGCCTGCGCAAATCGGCCGAGGCTTACGTGCGCAATGCCCGGCGCTTTGCCGCCGGGCTGGTGGACGTGACCGCCCGGCTCAATGACTTCGAGCCTGGCTGACATGGCCAACGAGACAAATGAGCGCCACCGGGCAATCCTGGAACTGGCGCGCCAGCACAATGGCGTCACCGTTGACGCGCTCGCGGCCCATTTCTCGGTGTCGGTACAGACCATCCGCAAGGATCTCAACCAGCTGTGCGAGCAGCGGCAGCTGACGCGCGTGCATGGTGGGGCAACGCTGCCTTCGGGCGTGGAGAACCTGGAATACGAGGCGCGCCGCCGGATCGCGGCTGAAGCCAAGCAGGCTATCGGCAGGGCGGTCGCCGATCTGATTCCCAATGACGCGTCACTGTTCATCAATATCGGCACCACGACCGAGGCCGTCAGCCAGGCCCTGCTCGACCACGCCGGCCTGCTGGTGGTGACCAACAATATCAACGTGGCCAATCGCATGCGGGTCTATCCGCGGTTTGAAGTGGTGATCGCCGGCGGGGTGGTGCGTCCGTCCGATGGCGGCGTTGTCGGAGAAGCTGCTACGGGCTTCTTCTCCCAGTTCAAGGTGGACTATGCGGTAATCGGCGCCTCGGCGCTCGACGAAGAAGGGGCCTTGCTCGATTTCGACTATCGCGAAGTCAAGGTTGCCCAGGCCATCATCGCCAATGCCCGCCATGTGATCCTGGTCGCGGACCAGGGCAAGTTCAGCCGCACGGCTCCGGTGCGGATTGCGCGCATCGACCAGATCGGCAGTTTCGTTACCGACCATTGCCCGTCAGACAACTTTCGCCGGCTATGCGCCCAGGCCGGCGTCGCCCTGATCGAGACGGCCGACCTGCCGGCGTTGGCCAAGCGTTAACTACGGCTCGATCTTCCCCTGGCTGGTTATCAAACAGCAAGCACCAGGCCTCATGATGGTTTCAAGCCAGAATGGCCATTGGGATGAACGTGAGCGTGGCGAAGCACGAAACAATCGATCGGTATCAACGCCATAGCTGGCTGCGCCCGACCATTTTGCCGGCACTGTTGGCGCTGGTGGTCCTGGTCATTGGCGGCGTTTATCTCGATCAGCAGCGTTCAACCCTTAATCTTGAGCGGGCGCGGGCCGCCGTGCTGACCGAACTGGCGCTCACCCGCGCCAAGCTCGAAGGCAATATAAACGCCAATATCCAATTGGTGCGCGGCCTGGTCTCGATCATTGCGACCGCCCCTGATACGATCACCCAGGATCGGTTCCACGCTTTGGCCGCTCGCCTCTTCGAAGAACAGAGCCAGCTGCGTTCGGTGGCCATTGCGCCAGACCTGACCATCAGCATGACCTATCCCGTTGAAGGCAATGAACGGGCGATTGGGTTGGATTACCGTGACGTCGCGGCCCAGCGCGGGGCCGTGTTTCTGGCCCGTTCCACCGGTCGAATGGTCCTGGCGGGTCCGGTCGAGCTGGTGCAGGGAGGGCAAGGCTTCATCGCCCGCATTCCGGTATTCGTGGATTCCGGGAGCGGTCGTGAGTTCTGGGGTGTGGTATCGGCTGTGGTCGACGTGGACAAGCTCTACGCCGATAGCGGCCTGACCGATCCCGGTCGGGACATCGATATCTCGCTGACCAGCG
>CAXBKI010000331.1:0-4157 GCA_963975955.1 uncultured Devosia sp. | reverse complement strand
CCTATAATGCAGCGCTGATGACCAGCCCGACGGGCTTTAGCGGCCGCGACGGGGTGTTCCGCTTCAACCGCGATGGCCGCAGCGAATATGCGCTGGCGATCATGCGCGTGGCGGCGGGCGGCGCCGTGCGGGTCGAAGGGCCCAAGCTCTAGGCGGCCAGATCGGCCACCACGGCGTCGAGCACCGGCCAGCCCCGGTCGGTGACCCGCAGATTGCCATTGGGCAGGGTTTCGACAAAGCCGTAGCCCTTGAGCGCGGCGATCTGGGCCGGGTTGATCTGGCGGCCGGACAGCGCAGTAAAGCGCGCCGGCGAAATGCCTTCCTTGAGGCGCAGGCCCATGACGAGGAACTCGTCGCCCTGTTCTTCCCAGGTCAGCACGTCATCGACCACCATGCCATGGCCCTTGGCCAGCACGTTCTTCTGCCAGTCAAAGGGCATCTTCTCGTCGGCGGTGGCGTGGCGCTGGTTGTTGATCATCAGGCGGCCATGGGCGCCCGGGCCAATGCCGGCATATTCGCCATAGCGCCAATAGAGCATGTTGTGCTCGCTCTCCTGGCCGGGGCGGGCGTGGTTGGAAATCTCATAGGCCGGCAGGCCGGCGGCGGCGGTCAGTTCCTGGGTGATTTCATAGAAATCGGCGGCGAGGTCCTCGCCGGGAATCTTGAGTTTTCCGGCCACCTGAAGATCGAAATAGCGCGTCCCCTGCTCGATGGTGAGCTGGTAGAGGCTGATATGGCCCTGTGCCATCCAGAGCGCTTCCTTGAGCTCGTCTTCCCAATCTTCCAGGGTCTGGCGCGGGCGGGCATAGATCAGGTCAAAGCTGGAGCGGTCGAACACCGACTGGGCCACGCGCACCGCGGCCACGGCCTCTTCAACCGTGTGTCGGCGCCCCAGTTCCGCCAACGGGCCGGGCCGCAGCGATTGCACGCCAAGCGAGACGCGGTTGACGCCAGCGCTGCGGAAGCCGCGGAAACGGTCAACCTCGACACTGGTGGGATTGGCCTCGAGCGTGATTTCGGCCCTGGGCTCGACCGTCCAGTGCCGGGCAATGGCGTCGATGATGCGAGCCGTGCTCGACGGCGACATCAGCGAGGGGGTGCCGCCGCCGAAAAAGATCGACTGCACAACCCGGCCCGGCGTGAGCTGGGCAGCATAGGCAATCTCGCGCTCATAGGCGGCGACATAGCCCTCTTCATCGAAGACGCCGCGATGGACATGGCTGTTGAAGTCGCAATAGGGGCATTTGCTGGCGCAGAAGGGCCAGTGCACATAGACCCCAAACAGATCGTTGGGGTTATTTTTCAATCTGGGCCTCGTAAAACCGGGCAAAAGCCCGCGCGCGATGGCTGAGGCCGGCCTGGCCGGGGGCCCAGGAATGCTTCATTTCGGCCGGCATCTGGCCAAAGGTGATATCGTAGCCCCTGGGCATGAAGACCGGATCATAGCCGTGGCCGACAGTGCCGCGTGGAGGCCAGACCAGAATACCTTCGACCTTGCCGACATAGAGCACGTCGCGCCCATCGGGATGGGCCAGGCACATGGTGGCATTGAAGGAGGCCGTGCGCAGGCCTGGCGAGGTGGCATTGGCCGCCTGCAGGGCATCTTCCACCCGCTTCATGGCATGGTTGAAATCGCGGGGCACGCCAGCCCAGTCGGCGGTGTAGACGCCCGGATCACCATTGAGCGCGTCAACGCAGAGGCCCGAATCATCGCTGAGCGCCAGATTGCCGGTAGCCTGGGCTGCCGCATGCGCCTTGAGACGGGCATTTTCGGCGAAAGTGGTGCCGGTCTCCTCGGGTTCGGGCAAGCCCAGTTCCCCCGCTGAGACGATCTCAAGGCCGAACGGCTCAAACAGCTCGCGAAATTCGGTGAGCTTGCCGGCGTTATGGGTTGCCAGAACCAGCCGGTCGCCCGCGCGCAGGCGGGGAAGGCTCATTTGCTGCTGCCTTTGGGCTTGGCATCGAGCGCCCGGGCCACGTCGCGCCAGAGGGCGCAGTTTTCCGGCGAGCTGTCGCGCCTGGTGCTGGTCTGGGCCGGCGCAGGTTTGACGGAAACGAGATTTTTGAGCCAGGCGATCATGCTGAGAGTACCGACTGCTGGAGGAGAGAGAGTTCGGAAATGCCCTGTTCGGCCAGGGTCATCAGGGAATTGAGTTCGTCACGGCTGAAGGGCGCCTGCTCGGCGGTGCCCTGGATTTCGACGAATTTGCCGCTGCCCGTCATCACGAAATTGGCGTCGGTATGGGCCTCGACGTCTTCGAGATAGTCCAGATCGAGCACCGGCGTGCCGCGATAGATGCCGCAGGACACGGCGGCCACCGAATCGCGCAGCGGGTTGGCTTTGGTGAGCTTGCGCTCGGTCATCCAGGCTATGGCGTCGCTCAGTGCCACATAGGCGCCGGTGATGGCCGCGGTGCGGGTGCCGCCATCGGCTTCGAGCACGTCGCAGTCCAGGGTGATCTGGGCTTCCCCAAGCGCCTGCATGTCGACCACGGCGCGCAGGCTGCGGCCGATCAGGCGCTGGATTTCCTGGGTGCGGCCGGTCTGCTTGCCGGCGGTGGCCTCGCGGCGGTTGCGGCTGCCGGTGGCGCGGGGCAGCATGCCGTATTCAGCCGTGACCCAGCCCTGACCCTTGCCGCGCAGCCAGCCGGGAAGGCTGGTTTCCACCGATGCGGTGACCAGGAGCCTGGTGTTGCCGAACGAGACGAGGCAGGAGCCCTCCGCCTTCATGGCGACGTTGCGTTCGATCACGACGGCGCGCATCTGGTTGGGTTGACGTCCTGAAGGCCGCATCAGTTTTCCACTTGGCAATTGCTCTTAACCGCCTCTTAACCCTGATGACGCCGCCTCACAAGCCGCGGGTGCTTGGCGGGAGGCTGCAATGCGCTTAAATGATAGACGACGGTTAAAGTGGATCATTTTATCAAATAGTCATGAGCAAGCTTCCGGAAGATTTTTTGAGCGTGCTCAACGCCCGTAGCCAGGACATATTCCGCCGCATCGTGGAACGCTATCTGGACACCGGTGCGCCGGTCGGGTCACGCGATCTCAGCCGCATGCTGGAGGGAGGGCTGTCGCCCGCCTCGGTGCGCAATGTGATGGCCGATCTAGAAGATCTCGGGCTGATCGCGGCGCCCCATACCTCGGCCGGGCGCGCGCCGACGCAGCAAGGCCTGCGATTCTTTGTCGATGCGATGCTCGAAGTGGGCGCGGTCAATGAAAGCGAGCGCAGCCAGATCGCGCATTCGATCCAGGGACAGCAGCAGGGGCAGGTGGAGGATGTGCTGACCGAAGCCAGCCAGTTGCTGAGCGGGCTGAGCCAGGGCGCGGGCGTGGTGATCACGGCCAAGGCAGACATGGTGCTGCGCCATCTCGAATTCGTGCGCCTGGATTCGGCGCGCGCCATGGCCATTCTGGTGGGTGAAGACGGCCAGGTGGAAAACCGCATCATGAGCACGCCGCCAGGACTGACCGCGAGTGCCCTGACCCAGGCGGGCAATTTCATCGCCCATCATGTGGTGGGACGCACGCTGAGCGAGGCGCGCAAGGTGCTGGCGGCGCAGCGCGCCGAACAGCGCGCCGAACTCGACGAGCTGACCCAAAAGCTGGTCGATGCCGGCATTGCCACGCTCAGCCAGAGTTCGGCCAGCAGCGCACCGACGGTGATCGTGCGCGGTCGCGCCAATCTGATCAATGACGCCATGGCGAGTGACGAGCTCTTGCGCATGCGGCAATTGTTCGACGAGCTGGAAAGCAAGGACGGCCTGCTCGACCTGCTGGGCGATACCGACAAGGCGCAGGGCGTGCGCATATTCATCGGCTCGGAGAACAAGCTGTTTTCGCTCTCGGGGTCCTCGGTGATTCTCTCGCCCTACAAGGACGCCAATGACAAGGTGGTGGGCGTACTGGGGGTAATCGGACCGACGCGGCTCAATTATGCCCGCATCGTGCCGGTGGTGGACTATACCGCCCATGTCATCACCGCGATGATGGCGCGCAAACGCTAGCGGCGCGCTTTTGCCGTTACGAGGGTCCTCAAGATGGACAAACCGACGCGGTTTTGCCCGTTGGGCCAGCAAAGCGACGCCCAGACTTGAAAAGCCCGCCCGTTTGGCCGATATGCGGGGCAAATCCTTTGGTATGCGTGGAAGACAGCA
>CAXBKI010000330.1:0-4163 GCA_963975955.1 uncultured Devosia sp. | reverse complement strand
ATCGATGCGGGCCAGAATGCGGTCGCCGGGGGCCGGCGCTACACGGGCATCGCGGCCAGAGAGCACGGTGACGCGTGGCTTTTCGCCTTCCTCCTCGTTCCACTGCGCCGGAAAGGCGTGCATGTTTTCCGGATCGGCATCGGCGGGGATGTCCAGAACGGTAACATGGGGCAGGGCGGCGGTGCGGCGCAGGGCCTTGCGCGTGCGGGTGATGACACCCTCACCCTCCAGTTCGGCCAGCATGGCCTTGAACGGGCGGCGCATATCGCCGCGGATGCCGAATACCTTGGCCAGATCGCGCTTGCCCTTGATGTCGGGTTGCTCGGCAAGGGCGGCGAGCAGGGCTTCACGGCTCGGCAGCGCTCCGGCAGCCGGTTGGCGGGCGCGCTTGGGGCCGGACAGGTTTTTTGGCTTGGTGCTTGTTGGCTTGGGCATAGGGTCGTTTCTAAAGAGGTAAGGGATAGATAGGGCAATCGGTGCGAAATTGCCAATTTGCTTTGACGATCGCCGGCCGCCGGTTTCATTCCACCAAATGGTTGACAATTGACCGAAGGCATAATACTCAACCATAAGGTGGAATGAATGGACGAAAACCAGCTATCGCAGATCCTCAAGGCGACCAGTGACGGCACGAGGCGGCAATTGCTCACCACGCTGGTGCAGCAGGGCCCCACGCGGGTGACCGACCTGGCAAGCTATTTCGACATGTCGCTCAACGGCATCTCCAAGCACATCAAGGTGCTCGAGGGGGCCGGGCTGGTGACCCGTCGCCTCGTGGGTCGCGAGCACTTGATCGAAGCCAATCTGGAGCCGGTCAAGGCCATAGAGGCCTGGTTCGCGACGCTCAAATCCATCTGGGAGCTGAGGCTTGATGGCCTCGACAGCCTGTTGAGCAAAAAGGACCAGACCAATGAGTGAGATGATGCTGACGACGACACGGCAGATCAATGCGCCGGTCGAGACGGTTTTCAATGCCTGGCTATCGCCGGAAATGCTGAAAAAGTTCATGCTGCCGGGCACGACAACGCTGGTGCCCAGGGCAGAAACCGACCCCAGGGTCGGGGGCCGGTTTACCATCGTCATGCGGGATGGCGGCAAGGATATTGCGCATAGCGGTACCTATCTGAGCATCGATCGGCACTCGAAGATCGTGTTCACCTGGGAATCGCCGTTTTCGGTCGATGGCAGCACGGTAACGCTCGATCTGCGGGCGCTCGATGCCAAGAGCTGCGAGATCACCCTGACCCAGGTGAAATTTGCCAGCGAGAGTGCGCGCGACGGCCACAGGAAGGGCTGGGACGGTATTCTGGAGGCCCTGTCCAAGATCAATCCGCAGGACTTTGCGGCTTGAGCAGTGGCGAGGCCAGGCGGGAGTGGCTTCACCCCCGCCCGGCCTGCTCCAGCGCGGGGGCGGTGATGGCGCCGCTCACGGCGCAAATCGGGGTGACTGCGCCCGGAAGCTCGGCGGTCACGTTCCGTTCAGCAGTGGCGCCGCGAATGGGGGGCACCTGGAGGGGATGATAAGGTCGATGGCATCGCCCTCGATTCGCCGGACCCATTTCATGCCCCCGATCCCCTTTTTTGACGGCCATAACGACACGCTTCTCAAGCTGCTGGAGGCCGAGGGGGACAGGGCAAAGCTGTTCATCGAGGGGATGCCCGGCACCGATATCGATCTGCCGCGGGCCAAGGCCGCCGGCATGGCAGGCGGGTTCTTCGCGATGTTTCCGCCGCCGCTCAAGACCAATCCGGGTGATGTGGCAGCAGCCCCCAATTACAGCAAGGGCGAACTGCCACCCGAACTGGGGCTGGCCGATGCGCAGGCCTCCACCTTTGGCATGAGTTCAATTCTGCTGCAGATCGAGCGGACTGGCGGCGTGGCGATCTGCAGGCAGGCAGCAGAGGTGCGCGCAGCCCTCGCCGGCGGCACGCTGGCGGCGGTGATGCATATCGAGGGAGCCGAGGCCATCGATACCGGGTTTGATGCCCTGGAGGTGCTCTATGCAGCGGGATTGCGCTCGATCGGGCTGGTCTGGAGCCGGGCCAATGCCTATGCGACCGGCGTGCCGTTCCGGTTTCCGTCCGATGCCGAGATCGGGCCCGGGCTGACCGATGCCGGTAAGGCGCTGGTACGCGCCTGCAATGGCATGGGAGTGCTGGTGGACCTGTCGCCCCTCAACGCCGCCGGGTTCCGCGACGTGGCGGCGATCAGCGACAAGCCGCTGGTGGCGACCCACTCCAATGTGCATGCGATCTGCGCGAGCTCGCGCAATCTGGTGGATTGGCAACTGGCCGCCATCGCCGAAAGCGGTGGCATTGTCGGGGTCAATTACGCCACCGGCTTCCTGCGGCCGGATGGGCAATGGCGGAAAGACACCGATATCGAGGTGATGGTGCGCCATGTCGACGCCCTGGTGGAAGCGCTCGGCGAGGACGGCGTGGCGCTCGGTTCGGATTTTGACGGCGCCATGCTGCCCGCGGCGATCGGTGATGTCACCGGTGTGCCCAAGCTGCTGCAGGCGCTGCTCGACAAGGGATATGGCGAAGCGCTGGTGGGCAAGATCGCCCTGGGCAACTGGGTCAGCATGATCGAGCGCACGATCGGCTAGCCCATCGGGCTAGACTGGCGTCTGCTGATGCTGGGCGATCTTCCATTTGCCGTCATGGCGGACATAGGTCGAGGTGCACAGGGCCTGGTATGGCTCCGCGCCGTGCCGGCGTGCCCTCGCACCATAGGCGAGCACGGCGACGTCGGTGGCCGGACGGATCAGCGTGGTGTCGGACATGGTGACGTCGACCCAGCGCGGTGCCTGGGCAAGACTATCGATGATCTGGGCGTTCTGCAGCACGCCGGTAGGCCCGAATGCCATGATGCAGGATGGCGCCAGATGTGCCTGCCAGGCTTCCACCCCGTCCAGCCACAGGCTGCGCTCTATGTTCCAAAGCGGGTCTTGCATGGTTTTTCCTCCTGACGGGGGAAAGCATGGGCGCGTGCATCGGTTCCAGGCGGGGACAGGGGTTTGGGGTACCCAGGCGTCTCGCCATGCCCCCACCCGGCCTCCCCCTGAAGGGGGAGGAGGCGGGGCGGTGGGTGAGTTGATGTCGGGGACGATTGCTAGAACGGCACGTCTTCGTCGGCGACGGCGGTTTTCCCGGCGGCAGGCTTCTTGGCCGCAGCGGGCTTTTTGGCCGTGCTCTTGGCAGCGGCAGGCTTCTTGGTGGCCGCCGACTTTGCCGCCGGCTTCTTGGCCGCCGGCTTTTTGGCAGCGGCTTTCCTGGCCGGGGCCTTTTTCACCTTGGCGCCGGTGGCTTCGGCGCGGGCGGCGATCCAGGCAACGGCCTGATCAAGGGTTACCGCTTCGGGCTGGACGTCCTTGGGGATGGTGGCGTTGATCTTGCCCTGGTTGACATAGGGGCCGTAGCGGCCGGCGCGCACGGTGATCGGGCCATTGTCGTGCTCGAAGGTCTGGATGGCGGCGACCGATCCGCCGCGCTTGAAGCCGCCAGCAGCCTTTTGCGCCAGCAGGTCGACGGCGCGGTTGAGGCCGACGGTGAAGACTTCCTCGATATCGGGCAGGTTGGCATATTTGCCGTCGCAGAGGATGAACGGACCATAGCGCCCGAGCCCGGCCGTGATCGGCAGGCCGGTTTCGGGATGCAGGCCCACCTCGCGCGGCAGCGACAGCAGCTTGAGCGCGCCCTCCAGCGTCAGGGTGGCGGCGTCCCAGCCCTTGGGGATGGAACTGCGCTTGGCGTCCTTGCCGCCGGCATCGCCGAGCTGGACATAGGGGCCGAAGCGCCCGGTCTTGAGGAAGACCTCCTCGCCCGATTCCGGATCGGTGCCGAGCACGCCATCGCCGGGCGCGGCCTCGGCGGACTGGCCGGTGGCCGCGTCCGAGAGCTGCATTGTGTGCTTGCACTCGGGATAGTTGGAGCAGCCGATGAAGGCGCCGAACTTGCCCAGCTTGAGCGAGAGCTGGACGGTGCCACAGGTGGGGCAGCGGCGCGGATCGGAGCCGTCTTCCTTGGGCGGGAAGATGCGGCTGGCCAGGGCGTCGTTGAGGACGTCAAGGACCTCGGAGACGCGCAGATCCTTGATCTCGAGCGTGGCGGCGGAGAAATCCCGCCAGAAATCGCGCAGCACCTGCTTGTAGTCGAGCGTG
>CAXBKI010000329.1:0-4178 GCA_963975955.1 uncultured Devosia sp. | reverse complement strand
CTCGGCACCCGCAGACGCCGGCCAATGGCTTCGGCAATGGCCCGCAGCGAAATGCCCTCTTCCCCTACCGCGTGGTATCTCGCGCCAGCCGTACCCCTTTCCAGGGCGAGACGGTAAAGCACGGCCGCGTCGGCGCGGTGCACCGCGGCCCATCTGTTCAGTCCACCACCCACATAGGCCGAGACGCCTTTCTCGCGGGCGATCGCCATCATGTGGGTGGCAAAGCCCTGGCGATGCTGATCATGAACCTGTGCCATGCGCACCACAGAAGCGTTGACGCCGCGGGCAATGAGTTCCATGGCAATCTGTTCCGATCGGCGGGGCGATTGGCCTGGCGAAGTCTCGACATCGGCTTCCGTCGCGGGTCGGTTATGATCGGCAATCCGGCGGTAATGACGAAGGGGCGGGGTGATCCCTCAAGCGCGCGGCCGATTGCCTCGATTGCCCGGCGGTCCACTTCGGCACTGGCTGCAAAGTTGGAGAAGTCGTGATTGAAGGCAGTGTGGATGACGCCGTCAGACAGCGCCGCGGCCTCGCGCAGGCTGTCGCCATCTGCCAGATCGCCACGATGGACCTGAGCGCCTGCGGCAATTAGAGCTTCAGAGGACGCGACTGACCGGGCCAGCCCCGTCACCTGATGGCCTGATCTGATCAGCTCGGGGACGAGTGCCGAGCCGACAAAGCCGGTCGCACCGGTTACGAATATGCGCATGTGCAACGCCTCCGCCAAACACCGGTCACCATGCGACCGGGCCGTTCTCGTCGGAAAATGTTCCCGTCGGCCCGTCCTCGCCGAGCAGCGCCAGCTCGATCGCGCGACGTGCGCCCTGTTCCGGCGTCCGGGCGCCGGAGAAATTGTTCAGTGCCGTACCGGTATGGCCGGGGCAGGCGATGTTGACCTTGATATTGGTATTCTCGAGGGTCAGCGCGAAAGCCAGTGTTGCAGCATGTGCCGCTGACTTGGACGAGGAATAATTGCCATACATGGTGCGATGCGCATTGTCGGGCTTGGAATTTTCCCCCATCGACCCGCCCGAGCTGCCAATGGTCACGATCCGCCCCGCATCGGATTGTCGGAGCAGCGGCAGCATGGCCTGGGTGACGGCAATCAGGCCGAACACATTGGTGTCCCAGACCTTCCGGACGTCTTCAAGGGGCGCACTGACCAGGGAATTGGTCTGCATGATTTCCGGAAAGCTCATGCCGGGACGGCCGGCATGCGAGATCCCGGCATTGTTGATCAGCACGTCCAGCCGGCCGAATTCGGCGGCAATGCGTGCGGCTGCCGCCGCGCTCGATGCGGCGTCGGTGACGTCGAGCTGGATGGCGTGGGCGTCCGGCCCGATATCGTCGGCCGCCGCCACGCCATTGTCGAGCTGGCGCGAGCCGACCAGCACGATCAGCCCTTCTGCTGCCAGGCCTCTGGCAATGGCCAGGCCAATACCCTTATTGGCCCCGGTAACCAGGGCAACGCGCTTTTCCGTCATGATGGCATCCTGTCGATTTGGTTTGTCGAGCCTGTCCGGTTCCACTATACGAAACGGAACATCCGTCCGCTTTAAATACGGAACAACGTTCCGTTTAGCAATGGGGAATTCATGGTCGACAATGAAATGGATGGTGACCGGCTGTCCGGGCCCCGGGCGACACAGGCTGGCAAGGCGATCCGCGTTGATGCTCAACGCAATCTGGAGACGCTGCTGGCGGCGGCCAAGGCCGTCTTTGCCGAAAAGGGCGTCGACGCGCCGGTGCGCGACATCGCTTCCCTGGCCGGGGTGGGGACGTTCTACCGGCATTTCCCCGAGCGCTCGGATCTGATCGCCGCGGTCTTTCGCCAGGAGGTGGATGCGTGCGCCGCGGCGGCCGAGGCGCTGGCGGCCGAGCACCTCCCCGAGCAAGCCCTGTCCCAGTGGATCGCGCGTTATCTCGATTTCATCGCCACCAAGCGCGGCCTCGCCAAGTCACTGCATTCAGGCAATCCGGCCTTCAGCACCCTGCCGAGCTATTTCGAGACCCGGCTGACGCCGGTCTGTGCGATGCTGCTGAAAGCCGCAGCAGTGGCGGGAAAGGTCCGCGCCGACATCGAGCCATGGGACCTGCTGCGCGCGGTGGCCCTGCTGGCGGCACCCGACCATGAGGGCAAGCCGGACCATTCCGGCCAGATGGTCGCGCTGCTGCTGGATGGTTTGCGGTACCGAGCTGCCAGGTCCTCGTGAGACGTTGCTTCGCGCTCGGCCGATCCCCACGCCCAGCAATCAAAGTCTTCCCACCATCCGCTCGATGGTCTTTGGTGCGATGCGCAGCATTGTCGGCAACAGCCTGGTATCGCCCGGCAGCGCCAATGGGCGTCGCTGTGCCAGGGCCTTCAAGGTCACCTCGGCCACCGCTGCCGGTGTCATTTTCCCGCCGTCACGCTGGGCATTCATCTGGGTGTCAACCATTGGCGGCAGCACTTCAAGGACGTGGGTCGCGTTGGGCGCGAGCTGACGCCGCAGCCCCTCCGCGAGAGCGTGCAATCCGGCTTTGACAGCGCCGTAGGTCGGCGCCCTTGCGGGAGAAACGAGCGCAAAGCCTGAACTGACGTAGACCAGCGCCTCGAGATTGCGCCAGCGCTGGAGCACCTCACCAGTCAAATGAATCGGGGCGGTTAGGTTGAGAGCAACCTCCTGGTCGAGGTCACGGATGGCGTCCGTACCCTGCAAAAAACTGCGTTCAACAAATGTGCCGGCATTGTTCACGAGGATATCCAATCTGCCGAACCGCTCGGCCACGGCATCGAGCATGGCCCGCCTTGCCGCGGCGTCGGTGACATCCGCCTTGATCGCCAGCGCGTCGGGATACTGCCGGGAGAAGGCATTCAGTGCCCCCTCCGATCGTCCGCAGACCGCCACGGCGGCGCCCTGCGCCATGAATGCCTTGGCCAGCCCCAGACCGATTCCCTGAGTGCCGCCGGTGATCAGGACAACTTGCTGCATCATTCAACTCCACGCCATTACCAAAAGGCAGGTAGTTCCCTTTTGTAAGCGCCATATGGTATGAAGCGGCCGAGCCTGCCAAGGAGGCACTATTTTGCAACAAGCTAACAGCGTTGATACAACCGGTTGCCGGCCGCTGAGCGAGGCCCTGGCCAAGATCGGCGACAAATGGACCATCCTCATCGCCATGCAATTGGAGACCGGGCCCAAGCGCTTCAGTGCGCTGCAGCGCGGCGTTGATGGCATCTCGCAGCGCATGCTGGCGCTGACGCTGCGGGGTCTCGAACGCGACGGCCTGGTCTGGCGCACGGTCTATCCAACCAAGCCACCCAGCGTGGAATATGGGTTGACCGATCTCGGCAGTGAAATGGTTGTGCCGGTAAGGGCGCTGGGCATCTGGGTCACCGAAAACCTGTACCGCATCGAAAAGGCCCGCTCGGCCTTCGACGCTGCGGCAGATTAGCGGCAGCGCTCCCAAGACGATAATCGTGGCTTATATGATCCGCGAGTCAGTACCTGGGTTCTTCGTGCGGCCGATCTTCCTGTTGCTTTCGCGAACATAGCGATCTATCGCGTCCGCGAGTGTTGCGAACCGATTGTCGTCCGACTTGGTCTGCAGCGCAGATTCCAGGGACTCCGGCTCTCCAGCGGGCTCTTCTCGTAGGCTGGGCCAGGCGGAGGCGGTTGATCGACGCTCGGAGGTCTTGTTCACACGCAGGATGATCCTGCCGCCGCGCCGTATGACAATCCGTGCCAGCCATGCAATAGAGCCCTCCTTGCGTGAGCGCTTCACGATGGTGGCCATTCTGGTCCAACATCCCTTCGTCGGTGCGACATTTGTTGTACCTTTTGGGAAAAGCGGTACAAATCGAGCGAAAAACAGACAAACGCTAAATGACTGAGAAGGCCTAACTATTGGAAATTGAAGGGAAATCGCAGATTGGCGTAGCTCGGCGGTTCTCCGTGGCGCCCATGATGGACTGGACGGATCGCCATTGCCGGTTCCTCCATCGGCTGCTGACGCGCGAAAGCCTGCTGTTCACCGAAATGGTCACCAGCGCTGCCATCATGCATGGCGACGTTGATCGCCATCTGCGTTTTGATCCGGTTGAGCAGCCCGTTGCGCTGCAGCTGGGTGGCTCCGATCCGGCCGAGCTGGCTGCGGCGACGCGCCGGGCCCATGATTACGGTTATGCCGAGATC
>CAXBKI010000328.1:0-4179 GCA_963975955.1 uncultured Devosia sp. | reverse complement strand
GCAGCTCAAGATGATCGAACCCAAACGCAGCCTGTTCAGCCTGCCGCGACTGGGGCTGTCGGCCAGCGGCTGGTCTGCCGATATTGCGGCCACCATCGAAGACCGCGCCGTCTGGGCGCGACTGGGGCTCTGATCGATGTTGCTGCGCGTCCTCGTCTTTCTGGCCCTCGCCATCTTCATCTATCTGGGTGTCGCCAAGATCTGGCGTGACTGGAGCAGGCAGTTCAAATCCGATGATGAAGAAACCCGCCGCCTGCGCCGCGAACGCGACGCGCGCGAACGCCAGAAGCCGGGCATCATCGACCTCAAGCGCGACGAAGATGGGCGTTTCCGTCCCGACGACGATGACAAACGCCGTTGACCGTGCCGGGCGGCCAAACTAGAGGTTTGTCCCAGTTAGCAGGGACTGCCACATGACCACTCGCCCACCGCACATGGACCCCAAGAACTCGTTTCAGGGTCTGATCCTCACGCTGCAGCAATTCTGGGCGGAGCAGGGCTGTGTCATTCTGCAGCCCTACGACATGCCCATGGGCGCCGGCACCTCCCACACCGGCACCGTATTGCGTGCGCTGGGCCCAAAGCCCTGGAAGGCGGCCTATGCGCAGCCCTCGCGTCGGCCCAAGGACGGTCGCTATGGCGAAAACCCCAATCGGCTGCAGCACTATTACCAGTTTCAGGTGATTTTGAAGCCGTCGCCACCCGACCTGCAGGAGCTGTATCTCAAGTCGCTCTACGCCATCGGCATCGATCCGAGCCTGCACGATCTGCGCTTTGTCGAGGACGATTGGGAGAACCCGACCTTGGGCGCCTGGGGGCTGGGCTGGGAAGTCTGGTGCGACGGCATGGAAGTCAGCCAGTTCACCTATTTCCAGCAGGTCGCCGGCTTTGAGTGCAACCCTGTATCGGGCGAACTGACCTATGGCCTGGAACGCCTGGCCTGCTACCTGCAGAATGTGGACTCCATCATGGAGCTCAACTTCAACGGCGGCACCGGCGAGGACAAGGTCACCTATGGCGACGTCTTCCTGCAGAACGAGCAGGAACAGTCCAAGTATAATTTCGAAGCCGCCGACACCGAAATCCTGTTCCGCCACTTCGCGGATGCGGAAAACGAGTGCCGCGCCATTCTTGGCAAGGGCGCCGAAGGCAACCGCCAGACCATGGCCATTCCCGCCTATGAGCAGGTACTCAAGGCGGCGCATAACTTCAACCTGCTCGACGCTCGCGGGGTGATCTCGGTGACCGAGCGGCAGAGCTATATTCTGCGCATCCGCGAACTGGCCAAAAGCTGCGGCGAGGCCTGGTTGCAGACCGCCGGTGGTGGCGCGGAATAGCGCTGGCGCCCATTGCCTAGCGAGCCTGGCAGTGCCAGTGTCCGCGGAACATAATTTGCGCTTGCGGGAGCCTGCATCGTGATCGGTTGGATTATTCTGGGTCTGGTGGTTGTCGCCGCCATCTACGCTGTCAGCATCTACAATGGCCTGGTCAAGACCCGGCAAATGGTTGCCGAGGGCTGGTCGGGGATCGATGTGCAGCTCAAGCGCCGCACCGATCTCATCCCCAACCTGATGGAAACGGTGAAGGGCTATATGAGCCATGAGCGCGAGACGCTCGAAGCCGTCACCAACGCCCGCGCGGCCGCCACCAGCGCTGCCAATGGCACGCCCGAGCAGCGCGCGGCGGCCGAAGGGCAGCTCTCCTCGGCCCTGGGCCGGTTGATCGCGACTGCCGAGGCCTATCCCGACCTCAAGGCCAACACGACATTCCTCGAGTTTCAGGCGGCGCTGCAGACCGTCGAAGACGAGATCCAGATGGCGCGCCGCTATTACAATGGCGCGGTACGCAATCTCAATGTCATGGTGGAATCGGTGCCATCCAATTTCATTGCCGGACCGTTCGGCTTCACCAAGGCCGAGTATTTCGAGCTCGACAATCCGGCCGAACGCGCCGTGCCGACTGTCAAGTTCAACTAGCCATCATGATCGCACTGTTCCGGCCGTTTCTTGCCCTGCTGCTGGGGCTGTTTCTGATTTCGCCCGCCATGGCGCGCGAAGAGATCAGCGCCTATGCGAGCGACATCGCGCTGGCAGTGGACGGCACGGTGACCGTCACCGAGACCGTTACCGTGAACGCCGAAGGCATCGACATCAGGCGCGGCATCTACCGCGATGTGCCGGTCGTGTTGGCGGGACGTGACGGCGCCAAGGTGCGACCGGATTTCGACGTGCTCAGCGTCCGGCGCGACGGACGCTCCGAACCGTTTCGTGTCGAACGCATGGGCGACTTCCAGCGTATCTGGATCGGCGATCCGGATGTGCTGCTCACCTACGGCAAGCACACCTACGCCATCACCTATTCCATGAGCCGCATGGTTCGGGCGTTTGACGATCATGACGAGCTCTATTGGAACGTTACGGGCAATTACTGGATCTTCCCGATCCTGTCGGCAGAGGCCAATGTCATCTTGCCCGAAGGCGCGGTGATCAGCGATGTCGTTGGCTATACCGGGCCGGTCGGGTCCACCGAACAGGCCGTTTCCGCCCGGATCGATTCTGACAATGCTGCCAGTTTTCGCGCCAACCGGCGCCTCGGCGCTGGCGAGGGCATGACCATCGCGGTCGCCTTCAACAAGGGCATCATCGCCTTCCCTACCGGGCTGGACGCCTTGACCCAGCAGCTGCTCGACCTGCGCGACAGCATCATTCCCGTGCTCGCCGCACTGCTGGCCGCCGCCTACAATTCCCTGGCCTGGTTCCGCGTTGGGCGCGACCCGCAAAAAGGCGTCATCTTTCCCCGCTTCCACGGCCCCGAAGGGTTCTCCCCGGCGCTGGTGCATTACATTCACAAATGGGGGTTCAGCGACACCGGCTGGACCGCGCTGACGGCCGCGATCTTCAATCTGGGTGTCAAGGGTCTGATCACCATCGACAACAGCACCGACAGCTTGCGGATGACGGTGACCGGCAAACAACCGGACCGGCCCTTGCCGGCGGGCGAGGAAGTGATCTTCGATTATCTGCAGTCCAAAGGCACCGTGCAGATCGATACCAGCACGGGGCCGGCACTGCAGAAGCGCAGGCAGGCTTTCGTCACCGCGATCGCTCAGGAAAACCGCGCCCTCTGGTTCAAGAACAATACGGGGTATTCCGTGCTTGGCTACGGATTGGGCATTGCCCTGCTGGCCGGCATGACCTTCGCCGACATTCTCGATCCGCTCTGGCTGATCGGTTCGATCGTGCTGGGCATCCTGCTGTCCTCGCTGGGTGGACTGATCAGCAAGGGCTTTCAGAAGCGCTATCTGTCGCGCGTGTTCGTCGCCATCTGGATCACCATAGCCGCGTTCAACATCCTGGGCTTTGCCCTTGATAGCCTCAGCGCCTTGCAGATCAACATCGCGGCCATTTCGGCGATTTCCATTGTCATGGTCACCATCGTGTTTGCCTTTCTGATGCGCGCCCCCACGCTGCAGGGGCGCAAGGTGATGGACGAGATTGACGGTCTCAAACTCTATCTCGAGACAGCCGAAAAAGACCGGCTGAACATGACCGAAGCGCCACCCATGACGGTGACCCGCTTTGAGCGGCTGCTGCCCTTCGCCATCGCCCTTGGCGTTGAAAAGCCCTGGAGCGAGCATTTTGACGCCGAACTGGCGCGCCATGCCGTTGCCGATGCGCCCGCCAATTATGCGCCGGTCTGGTATACCGGAGGCACGCCCGGTGCCGCCGGCAGGGCCGCCAGCAGCATGACCAATGCGGTCAGCGCCGCCGCCGCCTCGATGACCGCAGCCATGGTTGCCGCCCAGCCCGTTCAGGCCAGTTCCTCCGGCTTTTCCGGCAGTGGCGGTGGCGGCGGTGGTTTTTCCGGCGGTGGCGGCGGTGGTGGTGGCGGCGGCGGCTGGTAATCGGCGTGTAGACATCGCTGCCCGCCCAAGTTAAGCAAAACCGCGCCGTCCAACCCTTGGTATCCCCTATGCCCGAACTGCTGCTTGAACTGTTTTCCGAGGAAATTCCTGCCCGCCTGCAACGGCGTGCGGCCGATGACCTCAAGAAACTGGTGACCAATGCTCTGGTCGACGCCGGTCTGGTCTATGAGGGCGCCAAGGCGTTTGTGACGCCGCGCCGCCTGGCCCTGACCGTAACCGGACTGCCCGCCCGCTCGCCGGACACGCGCGAAGAA
>CAXBKI010000327.1:0-4193 GCA_963975955.1 uncultured Devosia sp. | reverse complement strand
CCCGATATAGGCAGCAGCTCCCAGAGCCTCGGTGTAGACCACGCCGTGATAGGATGGGTCGGGTTCGTTCAGGATCGCGAAGCGATCCTTGTTCTTGACCCAATCGAACTTGCCGCTATCGACAATGATGCCGCCGACCGAGTTGCCGTGGCCCCCGATATATTTGGTGAGCGAATGCACAACGATGTCGGCGCCGAATTCGAACGGCTTGCACAGATAGGGCGTGGCGACCGTGTTGTCGACAATCAATGGCACGCCATGCTTATGCGCGATATCGGCCAGGCGCTGAATATCCACCACATTGCCGGCCGGGTTGCCGATCGATTCGCAGAACACGGCCTTGGTCTTCTCGTCGATCAGCGCCTCAAGGCCATCGAAATCCCCCTGGTCAGCCAGGCGCACATCGATGCCCTGGCGCGGGAATGAATGCACGAACAGATTATAGGTGCCGCCATAAAGCTGGCTGACGGAAACGATGTTGTCGCCCGTGCCGGCAATCGCCTGGATCGCATAGGTGATCGCTGCCATGCCAGAGGCCACGCACAGCCCCGCTATGCCGCCTTCCATCTCTGCCACCCGCTGTTCCAGCACGGCGGTCGTCGGGTTCATGATCCGGGTATAGATATTGCCGGGTACTGCCAGGTTGAACAGATCGGCTCCATGACGGGTATCATCAAAGGTGTACGAGGTTGTCTGATAAATCGGCACCGCGGCTGCCTTGGTCGTTTCCTCAGACGTATAGCCGTGATGCAGCGCAATAGATTCCAGCTTCATGGGGTCCCCTCTCGCTAATTGGTTTCTCGTGTCCGATGGACTTGGTTATCATTGGCTGCCGGCAATGGGCAGTCGTCCCAGCAGATATTTGATGATTTGGCCCGGCAAGCCGCCAGGCCCCCCGCGCCGGCCGCCATCCCTCTTGCGTCCGCCCGCAGATCAGTCGTCGCCAGGCAGCGGCAGGCGCAAATTGGCCATGTAGGGCCAGTGTGGCAACAATGGCTCGATCTGATCACGCACGATCTGCATTGCAAAATTGGTCGGCTCGGCAAGGTTGAGATGCGGCGGAACGATCATTGAATAGGACAGCATGACACGCGGTTTGAACGGCCGGATAACCGTCGCATCTGACCGTGTGGCGCGCGCGGAAAACGGATCCATCAGCGCCAGCCCGACGCCTTGCTCCACCAGGCTCCCGGCCGTGGCGGCGAACAGAATCTCCGCTGTTATATTGGGCGATATCTGCGCACTCGAAAACACATCATTGATCTGTGGACGGATGCTGCCACTTTGTCCAAGCACGATGAGCGGTTCGTTCTTCAGCTGTTCCACGCGCACTATCTCGCATCGCGCCAGGCGATGGTCTCGTGGCAGCACGCAGACTGCCTCCACGCTGCTTTCGTGCAGCACACGAACGTCACTTGCGCCGCGCGGCAAGGTACAGAACCCCAGGTCATGCTGCCCCCGCGCGACTTGATCGGCAATGGCCATCGAGTTTTCGGTGTGAATGCTGAAGCGCAGTTCGGGATACCGCCGACGCAGCGCACCAACCACCATGGAAACGTAGCCTAGTGACAGGAAAGGCGGAGCGGCCACACGCATCAGTGATTGCGGAAACCGCTTTATGGTTCGCGCGGCCTGCTCGATTTGATGCAGGCCCAAAAAGACGCGTTCCACCTCGTCCATGAGCCGAAGGGCATCCTTGCTTGGCTTGAGTTTGGGACCATTCCTGTCAAACAGCCGCAGACCCAAACCGCTTTCAAGGTCGGCGATCAGCCGGCTCACCGCCGGTTGCGTAATCGACAGCATCTGCGCCGCCGACGTCATGCCATGGGTCCGCATCACGGCGCGAAATGCCTCGACCTGTCGCAACGTAATACGTGGCAATGGGTCGGCAGAGCTGGGTTTTTCCATAACATTCACGCATGATAAAATATGAAGGTACGATTTGACATTATGGCTATCAGGTCAGAACCTTTGTCAATCGACCCAATGCGGAGGCGGCGGGGAATTCTGAGGGGAAAACAAGGGAACCATGATGAACACGATTTTTCGGCTCGCGGCGCTGTGCGCTCTTACCTTGAGCGCTGCTGTGCCCGTCCACGCCCAGACACTGCGTCTGTCCACCCAGGCCAATGCGCCGCACCCCTGGCTGGATGCCGCTCAGGTCTTGCGCGACGACGTGCTTGAGGCAACGGACGGTCGCATAAAGATCGAAATTTTCAACGGCGGCGCGCTGGGTAATGACGCCACCGCCCTGGACGAAATGCGCATGGGCACGATTGATCTGCTGGTTGGCGGAACGCAGGAAGCGACCCCCTTCTTTCCCCAGTTTCAGCTCTTTAGCCTGAGTTACCTGTTTGCCGACGCCGAAGTGCTCCGCACCGCGGTGGCCCCGGATAGCGCGATTTCGGCCTATTTTGAGGATGTCTACGTCCAAAGCGGCAACGGACTGAAGCTGCTCGCCCTGACCGGAGGCGGTGTCCGCAATCTGAGCAATAACACCCGGCCCGTTGAAAAGATCGACGACATTTCCGGCATGCGCATGCGTGTCCCCGGCTCGCGAATGGACGCATTGATGTGGGAAACATCTGGCGCATTGCCGACCTCTCTCCCCTTTACCGAGCTTTATACGGGCATGCAGACCGGGGTTGTCGATGCGTTTGAAAGCACCATCAGCGCCTATGTCGCCAACAAGCTCTATGAAGTTGCTCCCTATCACGCCAAGACCGAGCACCAGTTCATGGTCAGCCACATCACCATGAGCCAGGCCAGCTTCGACCGGCTTAGCCAGGATGATCAGGCGGCCCTGATGAAGGCTGCCGCCCATGCGTCCGAGGTCGCGATTGACGCCGGAATCAAATATGACGAGTCGCTGCTCGAGCCGCTCGTGAAATCGGGCCAGGTAACCCTGACCGAAGTCGACAAGGCCCCCTTCATCGCCATTGTCGCACCGCTCCACGATGAAGTGGCTGCCGATCTCGGTGTCACCGATCTGCTCGAACTGATCCGGTCAATCCACTGAGCACATCCACGGCGGCGACCGCCACAGGTGGCCGCCGCCGTGCCGGGAGACAATCATGCTAAGCAAGCTAAATGGGCTGATCGAAACGATTCTCAAGCTCGCCGGCGGCCTCTTGTTCGCCGCCTTTATCCTGATCATTCTGTTTCAGGTGTTCGCGCGCAATTTCATTGCCATGTCGTTCGTCTGGACGGACGAGATTGCCATGTTCTGCTTTATCTGGAGCGTGTTCATCGGCGCTGCGGTCGGCTATCGGCACAACCTTCATTACGTCGTGGAGATCTTTCCCGAAGACTTCGTCAGGACCAACAAGGCACTCAAGCTTGTTGGCCTGCTCCTGGGCTTCCCCTTGGTCTGGGTGCTCGCTACCGGAGGCTGGGACTACGCCCAATTGGGGTGGCGCCGCTATTCTTTCTCGCTCGGCTATCCGATCTTTTACCAGAACGTCGTCGTCGCTCTGAGTGGAGCGGTGATGGTCCTGTTCACCATCGAAATCGCCATTCGCGACATCAAGGCCTTCTGGTCTGACGAACCCATGCAGCAAAAGGTGGCCGAATGACCTCGATTCTGATTTTGCTGGGCAGCTTTCTGGCCCTGATTTCGCTGCGCGTACCGATTGCCTTTGCCATTGGCGTCGCCTCACTGATCACCGTGCTGACTTTGGGGCTCCCGCCCACGTCGGTCGTCAACCAGATGGTCTCAAACATCAATTCCTTCGCCCTGCTGGCAGTGCCGTTTTTCCTGCTGCTGGGGCGCCTGATGAACGATAGCGGCATCACCGACCGGCTGATGGCGTTTGCGCAGTCAATGGTGGGTCACATCAAGGGTGGTCTGGGCCATATCAACGTGCTGGTCAGCATGATGTTTGCCTCCATGTCCGGTTCGGCCGCAGCCGATACCGCAAGTGTGGGTGCCATCATGATCCCGGCCATGACCAAGGCCGGCTATCCCGCCCCTTTTGCGGTGGCCCTGACCGCGACCTCCTCCACGCTGGGGGTCATCATTCCGCCATCCATACTCTTCGTGATCTACGGCGCCTTCGGCAATATCTCCATTGCGGCACTGTTTCTGGGCGGCATCCTGCCCGGCATTCTGATCGGCCTGACCCAGATGGGCTACACCTACTATGTTGCCTCACGCTACAATGTGGTCAATCCCGAGAAGGTGGACTTCCGTG
>CAXBKI010000326.1:0-4195 GCA_963975955.1 uncultured Devosia sp. | reverse complement strand
CACAAACGGGCTGAAGATGCGACGCGCCTCGGCGAGGCTTATCACAGGGTTGTTGTCGAGATAATCGAACAGCTTGGCGCGGGTCTGGTCTTCCCAGATGAAGTCGATATAGGCCCCGATATAGCGCTTGATGCGCGTCTCATGCGGCAATGACGCGTCCTGGTCGACGACAACCTGCGCATTCATCGTCTCGGCAACCCGGCCATAGACGCCGCTGAGCAGATCTTCCTTTGATCGGAAATAATTGTACAGCGATCCGGTCGCCACCCCGGCCTCGTCGGCAATCGCCGACATCGAACACTGCAATCCGTTCACAACGATCAGCTTTGCCGCGGCGGCCAGGATGCGTTCGCGCTTGTCGGGACTCAAATCCATAAACTGAATGAACCTTCATTCACTTGTCATGGTGCGAAGCTACCGATGGTCTCGCTCCCGCACAAGTCCCCGGGCATCATTTTGTATGCAGGGCCGCGCGAGCATCCAATCGAGCCAGCTGCACAGGGCTGGCAGTGGCAACAGGAAGGCGCCCCATGTCCGACAATCTCACCTTCGTGCACCTGACGGACCTGCATGTCGGCAATCCCCAAGTGCAGGATGACCAGCTCTATTCCGACACCTCGACGACCCTCGCCAACATCCTGGCGGAGATCAAGTCGCTGGTGCCCCAGCCCCGTTTCATCGTTGCCAGTGGCGACCTGACCAATCGCGGCGATGTGGGCAGCTACGAGCAGCTCAAGCGCATCCTGGCTGACGCCGGACTGACCATGCCGGTGCTGTTCGCCTTGGGCAATCACGACCGCCGTGACGGCTTCTACCCAGCCATGCTGGGGCAGACCGACCACGGCAATGCCCCCTATGACCATGCCCGGGTGATCGACGGCATCCATGTCATCGTCCTGGACTCCAGTGTGCCCGACAAGGTCGGCGGTGCGTTCGAGCCCGGCCAGCTGGAATGGCTCACCGCTCAGCTTGATCAGCAGCCCGAGCTGCCTAAGCTGCTGGTGATGCATCACGCACCGGCGCTCGATGCCAAGCCGGACATGGAGTGGGAATCATTGTCGATCGCTGACACCGAATCCCTGCGTCAGGCCGTGGCCGGCAAGCATGTCATCGGCATCCTGTCCGGTCACATCCACTTCGACCGCGTCAGCAACTGGCATGGCATCCCGGTCGTGGTCGGCATCGGCCAGCATGCCGCCACCGACGTGACCTGGCTGCATGAGGGTCTGCGCATGCTCTCGGGCGCCTCCTACGCCATTGGCACGCTGCGCCCATCGGGCCTGTCGATCACCTTTGCACCGCAGCCGGCCGAACGCCGCGAACTGCATAGCTTCACCTTCGCCGGGATGGCCGAAATGCTCAGGAAGTATGAAGCCTCCCTCGCTGCGGCCGAATAGAACGAGAGCCCCGAAAATGAACCGCAAGACATTCCTGCGCGCTGGACTTGCCGCCATCCTGGCCGGCATTTCCACCGCGGTGTTGGCCCAGGCGATCCCGGCGACCGTCGACCAGCCCGTGACCATCACCTTCTACAACTACAACCTGGGGTCAGCCGGCATCGGCGCCGAGGCGACCAGGAAGCTGATCGCCGAATTCATGGCGGCCAATCCCAATATCACGGTCGAAGGCGTGCCCTACTCGGCCGCCGACGGCACCCGTATCCAGGCCGACCTGGCAGCCGGACAACCGATCGATCTGGTGCAGACCGTGTTCAGCGATCTCGACTTCGCTGTCACCAACTGGGGCGCGAAGGCGCTTGAAGACATCGTGCCGGCCGACGAAATGGCGGCCCATTTCAAGGGTATGAGCCCGAACGGGCTCCAGCTGGGCGTGCTCGACGGCAAGACCTATGGGCTGGCCTACACCTTCTCGACGCCGGTCTTGTTCTACAATGCGGACCTGTTTGCCGCTGCGGGCCTGGACCCCGACGCACCGCCCAGGACCTGGGCCGCCGTCAAGGAGGCGGCGCAGGTCATCGAAGACAAGACCGATGCTGACGGCTTTGCCGCCGGCATCACGGGCCCGGGCGCGGTCGATTGGCTGTTCCAGGGCGTGGTGCGCTCCAATGGCGGCGAAGTGATCTCGCGGGATCGCAAGACGCTCCGCTTTGCCGAGCCCGAAGCTATAGAAGCGGTCAGCATGCTGCGCGATCTGTATGACGCTGGCGTCTATGACAACCTCGATACGGCAGGCGCCATGGAAGGCATGGCCGCCGGCAACATCGCCATGTACCTGCAGACCAGCGCCGTGCAGGGCGTGCTGATTGCCGGTGCCAAGGACAATTACGACCTCCGCTCGTCCACAATGCCCGGCTTCGGCGACAAGCCGGTGCGCCCGAACAATTCGGGCTCGGCGCTTACCATCCACACGGCCGATCCCCTCAAGCAGCGTGCCGCCTGGGAACTGATGAAGTTCCTCACCTCCGAGCATGGCTACACCGTCATTACCTCGGAAATCGGCTACCTTCCACTGCGCCCGGCCATTGTGAATGATCCGCAATATCTGGGCGAATGGATCACGCAGCACCCCCTGGTGCAGCCCAATCTCGATCAGCTGGCCGTGCTCGAACCCTGGGATCCGATGCCGGGCCCGAACTACCGCCAGATCGTCAAGACCATGATGGACGCCGTTGAGATGTCCGTGTTTGGCGGCGCCGACGTCAAGCAGACCATGACCGATGCGCAGGCCACGGCGCAGGGCCTGATGCCCTGACAGGCCCCGCACTTCCGGCGGTGTCACGCTGGCGCAGGCCGGGGTGACACCGTGGGCTGGATAGTCACGACCAATACGAGGCCAGCATGACCATCGTCCCTACCGCAACCAGACCCCGCCGCCGGGCGCGCCAGTCGCGCATCTCCCCCTGGCTCTATCTCCTGCCGGCCATCGTCACCCTCGTCATCTGGATCTACTGGCCCCTGGTCGATGCGGCGCGGCTGAGCTTTTTTGAATGGAACATGCTGCCGTCGTCCGAGCCGACATTTGTCGGCTGGCGCAACTACGCCAACATTTTTTCACTGCCCAAATTCTGGCTGGCGCTGCGCAACACCGCGATCTACGTCCTAGGATTGTTGCCGCTGGCCGTCGTCCTGCCGCTGGCCATCGCCATCTTCACCCATGACCTGCCGGCCCGGTCGCGCAATATATATCGCGCCATCATCTTCGTGCCGATGATTATCGCGCCGGTCGTGGCGGCTGCGGTCTGGCGCTGGCTGCTCGACCCCGGCCACGGCATGATCAATGCCGGCATCAGGGTTCTCGGCCTTGATCCGGTCAGGTTTCTGCAGGATCCCAAGGTCGCCATCTGGACGGTTATCGTCATCACGGGCTGGAAGCTGATCGGCTTTTCGACCCTGATCCTGTCGGCGGCCAATGCCAACATCAATCCCTCGCTCATTGAGGCCGCCCGCATGGACGGCGCCAGCAAATGGGAAATCATCCGCGATGTGCGCCTGCCGCTGCTGAGCGCCTCGGTGCTGTTCCTGGTGGTGATGACCATCCTGCTCGGCGCGCAGTGGAGCTTCTCCTACATCAACGTCCTCACCGGCGGTGGACCGCTGGGGGCGACCACCAACATCTACTACCTGCTGTGGGACTTCGGCTTTCCAGCATGTCGGTGGGCTGGAGTTCGGCCTCGGCGGTCATTCTCTTCATCGGCTTCGGCGCCATAGCCTTCGTGCTGTTCCGTCTCATCGACAGGTATTCCTTCCATGACAATTGAAGCTGCCCGTCCCCTGGGGCTCGCCAGGCCGCGCCTGCGCCGGAAGGCGATCGACAACACCGGCCTCAACAGCGCCGCCGGCCACCTGCTGCTGGTGCTGCTGTCGATCTTCTGCCTGTTTCCGGTCTACTGGATGGTGGTGACGTCGCTGCGCCCGGCCAACGCGACCTTCGAGACCAGCCTCTGGCCCACTGCGATCTCGCTGGAAAACTATGCCTATGCCCTCAACGCCATCCCGATCATGCGGATGCTGGTCAACACGCTGGTCATCTCGGCCGTGGTCACGGTGATCCAGCTCTTCACCGGTCTCTTGGCGGCCTATGCCTTTGCCCGCTGGCGCTTTCGCTTCGACAAGCTGGTCTATTCCTTGGTTGCCCTGACCTGGCTGGTGCCGCTGCAGGTGGTCATGATCCCCAACTACCTGCTGGTGGCCAATCTGGGTCTGCTCGACAGTGTGGCGGCGCTGATCCTGCCGCA
>CAXBKI010000325.1:0-4232 GCA_963975955.1 uncultured Devosia sp. | reverse complement strand
CGGTGAGGATGAGGTTGACCATGGGCTGATAGACCGCGGCCAATTGATGCTCCGGGATCTCGCCCTGCACCATGGCCACACGGGGGATCCCGGTTTCGGTGCGCCGGTTCTCGGCCCG
Source organism: uncultured Devosia sp. (assembly GCA_963975955.1). GTDB lineage: Bacteria > Pseudomonadota > Alphaproteobacteria > Rhizobiales > Devosiaceae > Devosia. The sequence continues at coordinate 4,114 of CAXBKI010000325.1, read as the reverse complement.
GATGGCCAGACGGCGCAGCTCTTGAAGCTGCTCTTGCATAAGTCGGTCCTCGCACGCGTGACCGCCCACCACAAGCCAAAAGCAGAATTAGGCAATGATCGAGGAGGATCCGGTGAGCGCGCCATTGCGGCAGGGCCTATCCCTTCAGCATCGAAAAGCGAAATAGCGGAGACGAAAATGAAGGTTGTGATCATCACCGGGGGCAGCCGCGGCATTGGCGCCAGCACGGCGCGGCTTTGCGCTGCCAAGGGCATGGGCGTGATCCTGACCTATAACAGCAATCCCGAAGCTGTCGAGACAGTTGTCACCGCTATCGCGGCGGCAGGCGGCACGCCCGTGGCGCTGAAACTCGACGTCGCCAATACCAGCGCGTTTCCGGCTTTTGCCGGTTCGATTGCCGCTGTCCTGCAGGCACACTTCGACCGAAGTGATTTCGACTTCCTGGTCAATAACGCCGGCTATGGCCTTTTTGCACCGATCACCACGGTCACGACAGCGGAGTTCGACGGGCTGTTCAATGTCCATCTCAGGGGACCGTTCTTCCTCACTCAGGCACTGCTGCCGCTGATGGCCGATGGTGGTCACATCATCAACATGACCAGCGCGACAATGCGCGTCGCCACAGCAGGCGTCGCGCCCTATGCCGCGCTCAAGGGCGGTCTCGAAGTGCTCACGCGCTACATGGCCAAGGAATTCGGGGCGCGCGGCATCCGCACCGAGCTGGGCGGCGGTCTCAACGATGAATTCGAGGCCATGCTTGCCGGCATGACGGCGCTGAACCGGGTCGGCGAGCCCGACGAGGTCGGTGGTGTCATCGCCAGCCTGCTGTCGGACGACAATCGCTGGATCAATGCGCAGGATATCGAAGTCGCCGGCGGCTACATCATCTGAGCAGGAGACAAAAATGCTCGACCATATCTTTCTGACCGTTGACGATCTCGACCGCGCCATCGGCTTTTACGAAGCGGTTCTGCTGATCCTGGGGATCAACCGGCGACTGGACTATGACGGCCAGCAAGGGCCGGCCGGCCATCCCGATCTCAAGGGCTTTGGCGCCAATGGCCGGATGGCTGCGGGCCGGTCAGGCAGCGCCGGGCGCCGTGCATGTCGGCTTCGTCGCGGGCTCGGGGGACATGGTCGATGCTGCCTATGCAGCAGCGCTGGCCGCCGGTGCACGGAGCATTCATCCGCCGGGCCCGCAATTGCACTACGACCCACGCTACTATGCAGCGCAGGTCGCCGACCTCGACGGCTATTCCCTCGAATTCGTCTACAAAAACTGGCAGCACGGGAACGGATGACATGAACGGATCTCGCGATTTCCAGTCTATCGTCAGCGCCTTTTTGACGGCAGCCAATGCCTTCGACACCAACGCCGCTGTCGCGTTGTTTGCCCCGAATGCCGTGATCGACGATCCATCGACTGGCGAACGCTTTGCCGGACTGCGCGGTGTGCGCGACTATGTCGAGCGCTTTTTCGTCGGCTATCACACGGTGAGCCGCCTCATCTCGGTGACGCCTCTGGACCACGCACGCAGCCAGGCCCGGGTCGATTTCACCGGCGACTTTGGCCACGAAATCGGCCGCCTCGATCTGGCCGTCGATGACGATGGCCGCATCATCCGTATCGACGCCGACCTTGAATAGCTCCGCAAACTTCCCTCCGACACAGAAGAAACTCATGAAAAAACTGATGATCTATGGTGCCGCCGGCTATACCGGTGGCATGGCGGCAGAGCATGCCGCAGCGGCAGGCCTGCCACTGGTTCTCGCCGGCTTCGAAGGCAACCGAGCCGATCTGGCGGCGCTTGCCGCGCGCCTCGGGACGGAGACCCGGATCTTTTCGCTCGATGCCCCCAAGGGCCTGACACAACATCTGGCGGGCGTCGATGTGCTGCTCAACGCGGCCGGCCCCTTCGCCAATACGGCCGAACCGCTGATGGCGGCGGCGATTGCTGCGGGCGTGCACTATCTCGACTTTTCCGCCGAGCTGGACACCTATCGCGAAGCGCTGTCGCTGGATGCTCGGGCGCGTGCCGCCGGCGTCATGCTGCTGCCCGGCAGCGGCGGCAGTGTCGCCATGCTGGGCAGCCTTGCCGCGCATGCGGTGCGGCGCGTCAGCCAGCCCAAAAAGATCAGCATTGCCCTTCTCGTTGCCGGCGGCATGTCGCGTGGCTCGGTGGCCAGCGCCAGCCAGAGCGTCGTCAACGAAATCCTGCATCTGGTCAATGGCGAACTCCTGTCCCGCACGGCGCCCGACCTGCGCGACTTCGATTTCGGGCAGGGACCGCTGTCGTCCTTCCCCGCAACCTTGCCCGATCTCGTCACCATCCAGCATGCGACCGGCGTCCAGAATATTGAGACATACGTGCATGTGACCGCCGACGCCTTTCCGGAGGCAGGCAAAGCCGCGCCGACGGCCGGGCCCAGTGCCACCGAGAGGGATTCCAACCGTTATCGCGCCGTGGTCGAGGTGACAGCGGCAGATGGCAGCGTGGTGCGCTCGCTGCTCGAGACGGTGAACGGCTATTCCTTTACGGCACTGGCCGCAGCCGAAGCAGCACGACGGGTCCTTGGCGGTGAAGTCCAGGCGGGCTTTCAGACGCCAGCCGTGCTGTTCGGTTCCGACTTCGCTCAGACGATCGCAGATACCAGCATCACCGACATCTAGCCCCGCGGTTTGTCTCAATCAACGATGCAGCATAATCGGCCTGTCAGGATCTATCCGAGGTTTTGGCAGGCGGCAGCTCGGCACGACGATTACCTGTCGAATACTCATGGTTGCGTGCTGCTGGACTACGGGCGCTCCTAAGGCTGCCAGAGCGGGCTCGGGACGAAATGTCGGCTCCAGCGCGGGGTTTGGCGGAAGCTGACTGGCAATGCTCCAACTCGTCATTGCCGACGCCAAAAAGGACATTCCGCGCTCTGCAACGGCATCGCCAGGCGAGAGGGCCGCGGTAGAAGTGGTGCCTGAAGCAGACCGATGACCTTTGGTGGCTCTCAGGTTCAGCGGGTACCAGGAAGCCAAGCTAGAGGTGGCAAGGCCCAGCAATCATGCGCCGCTCGACAACAATCAACGACGGGCCAATCACCCGAAAATCCGTTCGGGTGGCGCGATCGTTTCCGCGTCTTTCGCGAGAGATTGCTTCAGCGCGTTGCCCACGGCAAATATCGTTGGTGCCCCAAGCGGGAATCCAGCGACTGCGGCAACGCTCTCTGCCACCGAACCGCGCCAGATTTGTTCGTCGGAACGGCCGATATTGCCGGCGATAATGGCTGGTGTATCGGGGTTCAGCCCCTTTTCCGTAAGTTCGGCGACGATGCCGGGCAGCGTGCGCCGGCTCATGTAATAGACGCTGGTGGTCGCGGGGTCGGCAAGGGCTTGCCAGTTCATGGTGGTGGGCAGCGTCCCCTGCCGGGAATGGCCGGTCACAAAGCGGACCGACTGGGCGTGATCACGGTGGGTCAGCGAGACTCCCAAGCGGCTGGCCAGCGCGAGGGCCGCGGTGACACCGGGCACCACCGTCACAGAGATTCCATTGGCCTCAAGCACGGCGATTTCTTCGCCGGCACGACCAAAGATCATGGGGTCGCCCGATTTGAGGCGGACCACATGCTTGCCCTGCCGCGCCAGCGTGAGCATCATGGCGTTGATATCGTCCTGCTTGCAGCTGTCGCGCGCGGCACGCTTGCCCACCAGCATGCGCTTGGCCTCGCGGCGAGCCATTTCAAGCACTTCTGACGAAACAAGATCGTCAAACAGGATGACGTCGGCCGACTGCAAGGCGCGCACGGCCTTGATGGTGAGCAGCTCGGCGTCCCCGGGACCTGCCCCGACGAGCGTGACGCGACCGGTGGTTGCCGCCCTCGACGACCGGATCAACGCGGTAACGCCTTCGTCTGCAAGAGGTGGCGCGTCGCCAAAGGCGCGATCGACGAACCCCTCCCAGAAGGCGCGGCGCTGCGATCCGGCAGCGAGCCTCGCCATCACCGTCTCACGCAAGTCTCTGGCCAGTCTGGCCCATTGGGTGAGCGTCTGCGGCAGCAGCGTCTCAATGCGGCGGCGGACCGCCCGGCCGAGAATCGGGGCGGCGCCATTGGTGGAAATGCCCAC
>CAXBKI010000324.1:0-4238 GCA_963975955.1 uncultured Devosia sp. | reverse complement strand
TCACCTGCTCGGCCCGGTCAAGCGCCTGTCGGCCTTCACCAACATGGCCCGTACCGAGCGCGAAGTGACGGCGGAAGGTCCCTACAAGGGCACTTTCGTCAAGGTCGGCACCCCCACCACCATCCATGGTGTGCTCGAATTCGTCTCAGGCGCGATCATCACCATCGGCGCCAGCTGGGACGTGGCAGCCCACGGCCATCACAATATCGAGCTCTACGGCACCGACGGCTCGATCTTCGTGCCCGATCCGAACTTTTTCGGCGGCGATCTGGTGACCGCCAACATCGCCGGCGAACGCAGCACGGTCACCCCATGGGATCACCCGTTCGGCATTGCCAACCAGGACCTCGACAAGCCAAACCCGCGTGCCAATTATCGCACGGCCGGCCTGGCTGACATGATGGCGTCGATCGACGCCGGTTACACCGCGCGCTGCGGTCTTGATGTCGCCCTGCACGCCGTGGACGTCATGACCAGCCTGCTCAAGGCCGGCGAAAGCGGGCAGGTGCTGACGCTGAGCACCACCTGCGAGCGTCCAATGGCGCTCAGCCCGGCAGATGCGCGGGCGCTGCTGAAGTAGTGAGGGACGTACCTCATTGACAGGCCTGCGGGCCTGTCGAACAATGTGCCCAGCAGACCTCATGATGCGCCAGCCGCGGCATTGAGGTCGACCTGGCGATCTTGCCATGACCTCGCCCTTCGACACGTTCAGGGTGAGGTCTAGTGTTGAATCGGTAACGACAAGGCACCGCCACAGGCAGGGGCCGCAACGAGGAGAAATTCATGCGTACCATCAAGGGGCCGGCAATCTTCCTGGCACAGTTCGCCGGCGACGCTGCGCCGTTCAATTCCTTCGATGCCATTTGCGGCTGGGCCGCCAATTACGGCTATAAGGGCGTGCAGATCCCGACCTGGGTCGGCAGCCTGATCGATCTGGAAAAGGCTGCGACGTCAAAGGTCTATTGCGACGAGCTCAAGGGCACGGCAGCCAAGCACGGCGTCGAGATCACGGAGCTTTCAACCCACCTGCAGGGCCAGCTGGTTGCGGCGCACCCTGTCTACGACACCATGCTGGACGGCTTTGCTCCCGCATCGGTGCATGGCAATCCCAAGGCGCGGCAGGAATGGGCCGTCCAGCAACTGCTCTGGGCTGCCAAGGCGTCGCAGAATCTGGGCCTGACCGAGCACGCCACCTTCTCGGGCGCGCTCGCCTGGCCGTTCCTTTATCCGTTCCCGCAGCGCCCGGCTGGCCTGGTCGAAGAGGCCTTTGACGAGCTGGCCCGCCGCTGGACGCCGATCTTGAACGCCATGGACGAAAACGGGGTCGATCTCTGCTATGAAATCCACCCCGGCGAAGATCTGCATGACGGCGTCAGCTACGAGATGTTCCTCGAACGCGTGAACAATCATCCGCGCGCCAACCTGCTCTACGATCCGAGCCATTTCGTGCTGCAGCAGCTCGATTATCTCGATTACATCGACATCTATCACGAGCGCATCAAGATGTTCCACGTCAAGGATGCCGAGTTCAACCCGACCGGTCGCCAGGGCGTCTATGGCGGCTATCAGAGCTGGATCAACCGGGCAGGGCGCTTCCGCTCGCTGGGCGATGGACAGGTGGACTTCGCCGCGATCTTTTCGAAGATGGCCCAGTATGACTTTGCCGGCTGGGCGGTTCTGGAATGGGAATGCGCCATCAAGCATCCCGAGGACGGGGCACGTGAAGGCGCCGAGTTCATCAAGAACCACATCATCCATGTCACCGAGCATGCTTTCGACGATTTCGCATCGTCTGGTACCGACATGGCGGCCAATCGAAAGATCCTCGGACTGAGCTGACACGCTGCCACGCCCTCGTCCTTCGACAGGCTCAGGATGAGGGCTGATCTTCATTTTCAGTAGACCTCATGGTGAGCCTGTCGAACCATGAGGGCGTGGCGTGATCTCGCCACAAGCAACCATTGGGAAGCAAGAAATGGCTGAAACTGGCGCAAAGCGCATTCGTCTGGGCATGGTGGGCGGCGGCACGGGGGCCTTCATCGGCTACGTGCACCGCGTCGCCTCCCGCATTGACGGTGACTACGATCTGGTTGCCGGCGCGCTGTCGTCGCGGCCGGAGGTGGCCCTCGAATCCGGGCGCAATCTCGGCCTGGCAGAAGATCGAATCTACACCTCCTACGAGGAGATGGCCAAGGCCGAAGCGGCGCGTCCCGACGGTATCCAAGCCGTCTCCATCGTCACGCCCAACCATATGCACTACGGCCCGGCCAAGGCCTTCCTTGAAGCCGGCATCCATGTCATTTGTGACAAGCCGATCACCTCGACCATCGAGGATGCGCGCAAGCTGGCTGCCATCCAGCCCAAGAATGGCGCGCGGTTCCTGCTTACGCACAACTACACGGGCTACCCGCTGATCCGGCAGGCACGCGAGCTGGTGCAATCGGGTGCGCTGGGCAAGATCCGCGTCATCCAGGCCGAGTATCCACAGGACTGGCTGACCGAGGCCACCACCGATGACAACAAGCAGGCTTCCTGGCGCACCGATCCGGCACGCTCGGGGGCAGGCGGCGCCATCGGCGATATCGGCACCCACGCCTATAACCTTGCCCGCTTCGTCACCGGCCTCAAGACCGATTCCGTTTCGGCCGATCTGACCAGCTTTGTCGAAGGCCGCCAGCTCGACGACAATGTCCACATCATGCTGCGCTTCGAAGGCGGCGCCAAGGGCATGCTCTGGGCCAGTCAGGTGGCGGTTGGCTGCGAGAATGGCCTGCAACTGCGCATTTACGGGGACAAGGCCGGCATTGAATGGCGGCAGGACAATCCCAATTACATGTGGTTCACCGAATTCGGCAAACCCAAGCAATTGCTGACCCGCGGCGGCGCCATTTCGGGCAATGCAGCCTCCACCATGAATGTGCGCATCCCTTCAGGACACCCCGAAGGCTATCTGGAAGCCTTTGCCACGCTGTACAGCCAGTTCGCCGCGATCATCCGTGGCGAAGGCGAGGCCTATGAGGGACTGCTGCCTACGCTTGCCGATGGGGTCGAAGGCATGCAGTTCATCGTCGCGTCCGTGCAGTCGAGCCAGAACGATGGCAAGTGGACCAGGCTCAGCGACGTCTGAGACGGACCGATAGTCAAATGTGAATGAAGCCCCGGCCCTGGCCGGGGTGTTTCTGTCTCTGTGCTTACTGCAGGCGCTCGATTTCATAGCCGGCCTGTTCGAGCAGATCGAGCACGCTGCCATCGCCGGTCAGATGGCCGGCGCCGACGATGACCAGGTTTTCCTCATTCTCGCCCAGCATGCGCTCGAGCGGCGCGATCCAGTTGCGGTTGCGCTCATAGATAAGACGGTCGATGAACGCCCCCTCCATGCCACCCATGTCGATCGTAAACAGATTGGCCAGGCCTTCGGGCGTGCCGCTTGTCCAGCTGCGCAGCATCTTGCTCATCATTTTGGGCACAATGGGCAGGTCGTCCAGCGTGGACTGCAGCATGGCTATCTGCTCGTCGTCGGGCGCAGCGGTCATGACCGCCAGTTGCTGATCGCCGGTTTCCAGATAGGCAAGGCGCTCGGGCGCCAGTTCGGGCTCGAGCACGAACTCGACGCCCTGGCCGTCAAAACCCATCCCCGCCATGGCGGCAGTGGAAATCGTGCTGGCCGCCAGCCATGGTCGCATGGCCAGCAGGGGACCGACCTCCATCCCATAATCGGCCGCCGACTGACGGAGCTTGCTTTCGGTCTCGGCATCGATGACGTCAGTCAGCAGCGTGCCATCGACATAGATCCCCTGCGCCAATGCCTGCGCCCCCAGGCCCGCCATCGCCTCCGGGCTGATATCGGTTTCAAACACCACCTTGTCCGCATCGGCCATGATCTGGTCGAACAGCGGCGTCCGCCACTCGACATCAGCCGGCAGGACATGGATCGAGCCAAAGATCCAGATCGCGCTGTCGTCGTCACGTACTTCCCAAAGGGCGGGCGCCGCTTGAGGCGCGGTCGTGAGGCCAAGCAGACAAGCCGTGGCAAAAAGTGTGTGACGCAGGAACATTGGCAGACCTCCTTGAGTGTACCGGCAAGTCGCAGACCAACCGGAGCGACCGGACAATGGTTCCGGGCTAATCGACCGGTGGCTGCCAGAGCTCGATCGGATTGCCCTCTGGATCCTGAATACGGGCAAAGCGCCCTGTTTCAGGCGTGTCCCATTCCGCCCGCCTCTCGACGGCAATGCCGG
>CAXBKI010000323.1:0-4270 GCA_963975955.1 uncultured Devosia sp. | reverse complement strand
CGCATACTTTGCCCATCCCCGCCATCACGCGGCCCCGACGCAGGGTTGGGTGGGGAGGCTGGAGAGGGGGGCGCCCCTTTGGCCGGGCAGAAAGTCGGCAACCGGGCTTGCAACATAGTCCCGCTTGATTCCGGACCCGGTGAGGAAGCTCCAGATCCGTGATGGGCGGCCCTTGGCTCCCCCGAGTAGTAAACTGGCTTTGAGTCAAAGGCCGCCCATTACCCGTCAGCAAGCGCGACGCCACAATGGCCGGGCGCCGTTTCGGCGCGCGGCCTGTTCCGGCCTGTCCCCATGCCGACCGTCGCCTTGCCATCGCAACAGTAACAGCCCGGCCTTGCCCAAGGGAGATTGTCATGAGCCTGCCCGCACTCAGCCCCGCCAGCATCAACAACTATAACCAGCTCACGCGCGACCTGGCGGCCTTCAACTATGTCCTGCGCATCGCCAAACCCGGCGGCGCCTGCACGGCCCAGACGCTGGCCACGCTCAACGGGCTGTTTGGCCGCGCCAACCGGCTGTTCCGCCGCCACCGCGACCTGCCGCACTTTTTCTCGCTCGGCATCGACCAGACGATGAGCCAGGCCGATATCGCCATCATCGTGGCACGCCTGACCGCTGCGTGCCTGGCCTTTGAGGAACGCTACGAGCATCTGACCGAGGAAGGCCGCCAGCGCGCGGCGCTGCTCCAGGCGCCTGCTGCCGGTTAAGTCCTTGCATTCGGCCCGCCGCCGGGTGCAACTGGCGGCCATGCCTTCCCGTTCCACCACACCGGCCATTGCGCTTTTTGCCCTGCTGCTGCTCTCCGCCGCGCCCGCCCGGGCGGCCCAGACGGCCACCGTCAGCGGCACGCCACCGCTCTACACCGGGCCGGGCACCGAATTTGCCGCCACCGGCACCACCCTGCCGGCCGGGGCCACCGTGACGCTGGAGCGTTGCAGCACCGATCTTGCCACCGGCAGCGGCAGCGCCGGGCTGATCCGGCCCGCCCCGGGCGCCGGCGACTGGTGCCTGGTGCGTGGCGCCGGCTGGGTCGATGCGCGCGCCCTGGTCAATATCGCTGTCGATCCCACAGATCTCCTCACCGGCAGCGACTGGCTCGACCCGCTCAAGGACGCGGCGCCCGCCTGGGACGATCCCACCGATACCGGCGACTGAGCTCGCCTGCCCCCTCGCCTCAGCGGATTCTGGCCGCCATCACCCGCACCTTCTCGAGATAACCGGCGCGCTGCGCCTCGGTGCTGCTCTTGATTTCGGCAAAGCGCGTCACCTGCACCGGCTTGACGCCGCAGAACTGCAGCACCGCATGCTTGACCGTGCGCACATCGCTATTGTGATAGGCCAGCCAGGTCCAGATATTGGGCGCGTCCGAGGTGACGAACAGCTGGCCGCTGCGCCCCGCCAGCAGCTTGTCCCAGCCCGGATCGCTGTCATGCGGCCTGAACGCCTGCCCGGGCAGCAGCGTGCGGTCGAAAAATCCCTTGAGCAGCGCCGGCACGCTGCCCCACCACACCGGGTAGACGATCACCCAGCGCTCGCACCAGGCGATCAGCTCCTGGGCGTGCACCAGATCGGGTTCCAGCGGCTGGATGGTCTTGTAGCCGTGATGCAGGATGGGATCGAAATCCATGCTCGCCAGGTCCTGCCGCTCCAGCTGGTGCCCGGCCGCCAGCGCCGCCGCCTGATAGGTATTGGCGATGGCGCCGTCAAAGCTGTCGCGATCGGGATGGGCCATCAGCAGATAGATACGCATGCCATCGACTCCATTGTGCTTGGCCAGCCTAGTGGTGCCAGCACGCCGCGCCTTGATCCAGCACAAATCGGGACCATGCCCCGCTCATTGCCGGGGATGGGCGCCGGGGTTGCTACCGCCATCTCGGGGCAGACCCCGCCGCTGGATCACGCCGGCGACGAAAATATTGTCGGCAACCGGGCGCGTGCTGAACCGTTGGCTAAGCAAACCAAAGGAGTCCAGCAATGGCCAAGCCCCATCACACCACCGACATGACCCCCGCCCAGGTGCAGGACCGCATCTGGGAACTCGCCGACAAGATCGACATCTGCATGTTCACCACCTGGGATGGCGAGCGCCAGCGCAGCCGGCCGCTTTCCGCCCGCGTGTTCCGCGATGAGCACGCCATCTATTTCCTGGTCGACCAGGCGGGCCACAAGAACGAGCAGGTGGAAAAATTCCCCTATGTCTCGATGGCCTGGGTCGACAGCGGCGGGCACAAATACGCCGTCATCTCGGGCAAGGCCAAGTTGAGCAATGACCGCGCCAGGATTACCGAGCTGTGGAACGACTGGGACAAGGCATGGTGGGACGACGCCAATGACCCGGCCATTCGCCTGTTGACCGTCACCCCCGAGGATGGCGAACTCTGGGACAGCCCCAACCAGCTGGTTTCCACCGCCAAGATGGCTTTCGCCGCCGTGACCGGCAAGGCGCCCGACATGGGCGACAACGCCAAGGTCGATCTCTAGCCGCGACCCCCAGTGCCAATGCGCCCATCGCTGGCGCATTGGCTTGCGCGTTGGGCGATCACAGCGGCAAGACCCGCGACTGCTTGATCTGCCCCAGCGAAAAGCTGCTCTCGATCGAGGCCACGCCGGCGATCTGCGTCAGCCGCGCGCGCAGGAACTGCTCATAGGCTTCAAGGTCCGCGCAGACCACCCGGAGCAGGAAGTCGAACTGTCCGGTCATCAGGTAGCATTCCATCACTTCGGGCCAGCGCGCGATGGCGGCGCCAAAGGCGTCCAGCTCCTGCGCCCGCTGCCGCTCCAGCTTGATCGAGATGAACACCGAGACCGGCAGGCCGACCGCCTTCTGGTCCACGCTGGCGCTATAGCCTGAAATAATCCCCGCCTTTTCCATCTGGCGTATTCTGCGCAGACAGGGCGACGCCGATAGTCCGACCAGTTCGGCAATCGCCTGGATGGTCATGCGCCCGTCCTGCTGCAGCGCGCCAAGGATTTTCCGATCGATGGCGGTCAGCAGCATTTTGGCCGTTTCCGCCATTTTTCTCTCCAAATTCGGGCAAATCCTGCGCCAGCCTCGCATTTTGAGGGCAGAATAGGCAAGAACCACCCGGCAACAGGGTGCAATGTCGGTCAATCATGTGTGGAGGACAGCATGGACCGGATCCAAACCATCGAAGCGCTCACCAGAAAGGCGCTCTGGCTGTCGAACTGGATGATCCACCACGCCAACCACATCCGGCCCAATGTCGATGGGGTCAAGGTCGGCGGGCACCAGGCCAGTTCGGCGAGCATGGCGGCCATCATGTCGGCGCTCTATTTCGGCGTGCTGCGGCCCGAGGATCGGGTCGCCGTCAAGCCGCATGCCTCTCCCGTGTTCCACGCCATCCAGTATCTGTTCGGCAAGCAGAGCCTGGAAAAGCTCGAGAACTTCCGCGCCTTTGGCGGCGCCCAATCCTATCCCAGCCGCACCAAGGACACTGACGACGTCGACATTTCCACCGGCTCGGTTGGCCTCGGGGTCGCCTTTACCGCCTTTGCCGCGCTGATCCAGGACTATGTCCGCGCCAAATCCTGGGCCGATAATTCCCGGCCCGAAGGCCGCATGGTGGCGCTGGTCGGCGATGCCGAGCTGGACGAAGGCAATGTCCATGAATGCCTGCTCGAAGGCTGGAAGCATGGCCTGCGCAACACCTGGTGGGTCATCGACTACAATCGCCAGAGCCTGGACGGCGTGGTGCGCGAAGGGCTTTACGACCGGATCGAGGCGATCTTCCGCGCCTTCGACTGGAATATCGTCACCCTCAAATATGGCGCGCTGCAGCGCGCGGCCTTCGAGGAACCCGGCGGCGAAAAGCTCAAGGCCTGGATCGACGCGGCCCCCAACGCCATCTACTCCGCGCTGATGTTCCGCGGCGGCGCCGCCTGGCGCGACCGGCTCAATGACGAGATCGGCGATCAGGGCGATGTCTCCGCACTCCTTGCCCGCCGCAGCGATGCCGAACTGGCCGCACTGATGGGCAATCTCGGCGGTCATTGCACCCAATCCCTGCTCGAGCAGTTCGAGGCCGCCGGCAGCGACCAGCCGACCGTTTTCATTGCCTATACCGTCAAGGGCTGGGCGACGCCGCTGGCGGGCCACAAGGACAATCACGCCGGCCAGATGACCGGCGCGCAGATCGATAGCCTGCGCCAGTCGATGCATGTCCGCGAGGGCCATGAATGGGAGAAATTTGAAGGTCTGGAAAACCCGGCCGGTATCGAGGCATTCCTCGCCCGGGTTCCCTTCAATTCC
>CAXBKI010000322.1:0-4293 GCA_963975955.1 uncultured Devosia sp. | reverse complement strand
CGCCAAGGAGTCCGAGGCGGCGTTCGACGAGCTGATTCCGCTGCTGGACACCTGTCCGGATGCGGTAATCCATGTCGAGGGACACACCGACGCCGATGGCGATGCCGGCCTCAACCTGGCCCTCTCGGTGGCCCGGGCCGAGGCTGTCGTCCAGGCCCTGATCGACAAGGGCGTCAATCCGCGACGTCTCTATGCGCTGGGTTATGGGGAAACCAGGCCCATTGCAGACAATGCGACGGCAGCCGGCAAAAGCCAGAATCGGCGCATTGTGGTAACGGTGAGCGATGAGCATTACTAGCCATCCGAAGGGCTGCGGTACGACGATATGAGCTGGGATTCGCTGGTGTTTCTGCTGGGGTACTACTGGCCCTACCTGTCGGTAGTGCTCGGCATTGGCCTGGTGGTGGGCTGGCGCAGCTTCACCCCGCCGCAGCCGTGATGGATCAGCCATGACCCTCACCCATATTCTGGAAACCCTCACGCTGGTGCTGGCCACCTATCTCTCGGGATGCATCGTCGGCTACGCCACAAGGCGCGTTCTGCATGCGGGACGAGGCACGCGAAAGGTGACGCCGGCAGCCGCCGTGCTGGCCCCGGCCCAGCCGGAGGCGGCATTGCGGCCACGTCGGCAGATGACGTCTGCGGCACGCCTGGCCGCTGCGGCAACCGACGATCCGACATCCGTTCCCGCCGCACCGGCCCGCCAGACGCAGCCCGAGACGGCCCCGTTGCGACAGGCCAGACCTGCGGCGACGCCGGTCGGGGATGGAACCCAATCGGTGCCCAAGCCGTCGTCAATGGCCAGGCCGCGCCCGGGTGGCGCCGATAATCTCAAGCAGATCAAGGGGGTCGGTCCCAAGATCGAGCGCGCGCTGAATGGCTTGGGTATCTATCACTTCGATCAGATTGCGGCCTGGTCCAGCGCCAATATTGAGTGGGTGGACAAGCAATTGACCTTGAGGGGACGCATAACCCGTGAACGCTGGGTCGCGCAGGCCGCCGGGTTTGCCGACCTCACCCGCGCCAGCGCCTAGGTCCGTCCCGCCAGCTGTCTGTTGGCGCTCACCACAAAATCGACCACCGCCTCGATCTCCTCGCGCTGGTCGAACAGGGCAGGTGAGCCTTGCCCGGAAATGGTCAACGCCACCGCATCGGGACGCCGGCGGACCATTTCATCGAAGGTCTGCCGGCGCAATTGATCGGTTAGCTGTGTTCGGAGCAACAATAGCGGTGCGCAGTTGAGCGCGTCGAAAAGCGGCCATTGCGCGGTCAGGACGTCATCGAAATTGATGTCGGCAAAGGTTGCCATCAGGCGGGTGTCGTAGAGCGGCACGGCGCGCCCCTTGCGATCCAGGAAATGGCTCCGCCCCATCAGGGCGTCCAGCTGCTCGTCGGGCAAGCCCGGATAGTCGCCGCCGAGGATCCGGCGAAACCCGGCCTGCACGGCCTTGGCGCCGCGCAGCGCATTGATATGCTCGAGATTGTTGCGCAGCCGGACGATGCCGCGCGAATCCGTCACCGGCCCGGCGTCCAGCAACACCGTTCCCCCTATCAGCAAGGGATGGGCAGCGGCCAGGGCCATCGCCACCTGGCCACCCTGTCCTTGTCCCAGCACGATGGCCCGCTCGATGCCCAGGGCGGTGATGATCGCCGCCACGTCGCGGGCATCCGCAAGCGAGTTGTAGTCCTCCTGGTTTATCCGGTTATCCGCCCGGCCTCGGCCCGGAAGATCGAGCAGCACCACCGGCCAGTTACCGTCGTCAACGCGCCTGAAATAGGCCGCGAAGGCGGTGAAATCGCTCATATTGCGCTGATAGCCCGGTATGCATACGACCGGCAGCTTGCGCCGCGTCAGCGTGCCCGAGACATGGACGGCGGCCCGCACGCCTGCGGCGAGCGCGACATGGGCGACCGGCAGATCGGCGAAGGCCGGATGGTCGTCTGGTATTATCCTGGGGCGGGCCATATCGCTGCAACTCTTGTTGGCCACCATCTAGCGGCTGTGGCCGCACGGTCTCAAGCCATTTTAGTCAATTGCCCGGCTTTCGGGTCCAGGGCGTGCCGTGTCGGGATCGCAGTTTGGGCCTATCTGGAGTGCAACTAGGCGTTGTGGAGTGATTTGATAAAAACTATGGTGCACCGTCAAAAAACGGCACTATTGCCCGATCAAATCACATGCCATGTCTCCGACCTGGCCTTCTCAACCGAGGAATTTTCGACAAATGCTGCGAGGATCGATACCGGCACTCATCACTCCCATGCGTAACGGGATTGTTGATGAGAAAGCCTTCGCCAGCTTTGTCGAGTGGCAGATTGCTCAGGGCAGCCACGGCCTGGTGCCGGTCGGCACGACCGGTGAAAGCCCCACGGTCAGCCACGAAGAACACCGGCGCGTGGTGGAAATCTGTGTTGAAGTCGCCAATAAGCGCGTGCCGGTCGTCGCCGGCGCGGGCTCCAACTCGACCGCAGAAGCCATTTCCCTGGCGCGTTTCGCCGAGGAAGTCGGCGCCGATGCCGTGCTGTCGGTGGTTCCCTATTACAACAAGCCCAATCAGGAAGGCTTGTTCCAGCATTTCTCGGCCATTGCCAGTGCAATTGGCCTGCCGGTCATCCTCTATAGCGTCCCCGGCCGCACCATCGTCGATCTGACGGTCGACACCATCGCCCGGCTGCGCGACGCCCATGCCAATATCATCGGCGTCAAGGATGCCACCGGCAATATGGAACGCGCCAACATGGAGCGCAGCAAGCTGGGCAAGGATTTCATCCTGCTTTCCGGCGATGACAGCTCTGCGTTGGGCTTTAACGCCCATGGCGGCCATGGCTGCATCTCGGTGACGGCCAATATCGCCCCGCGCCTGTGCGCGCAGATGCAGGAGCTGTCGCTGGCCGGCGATTTCGTCGGCGCCCGGGAGATCAACGACAAGCTGGCCTATCTGCACAGGGATCTGTTCATGGAGCCCAATCCGGCCCCGGCCAAGTATGTCGCCAACCGGCTCAACCTGTGCGCCAACGAACTGCGCCTGCCGCTGACGCCGATCGGCAAGCCGACCCGGGACGCCATGGACGTTGCAATTGCCCACGCAGGCCTTATCTAACCCTCATGGCTCCAAAGAACGACAAATCCAGGAACGGTGTGATCAGCCACGGTCTGGTGGCTGAAAACCGCCGTTCGCGCTACGATTACGCCATCGGGGAAACCATGGAGGCCGGCATCGTGCTGACCGGCACCGAGGTCAAGTCGCTGCGCATGGGCAAGGCGCAGATCACCGAATCCTACGCCTCGCCTGAGCGCGGCGAACTCTGGCTGATCAACGCCCATATTCCTGAATATCTGCAGGCCAACCGCTTCAATCACGAAGAAAAGCGGCCGCGCAAGCTGCTGGTGTCGCGCAAGCAGCTGGCCCATCTCGATCAGGAAGTCGCCCGGGCCGGCAATACCATCGTGCCGCTCAAGCTGTTCTTCAACGATCAGGGGCTGGCCAAGCTGCTGATTGGCGTGGGCAAGGGCAAGAAGAACTACGACAAGCGCGAAACCGAGCGCAATCGCGACTGGAACCGCGACAAGTCACGCATCATGAAAGAGGGCGGCCGGGGCTGAGACGCCCCGCCTAGTCGTCTTCGGACTCGGCCTGCGCAACTGGTCGCGTGGCCGGGGGGCGACCCACTGCCTTGGCGAGGTCGGCCACATCGATGAAGAAATCGGCCTGGCGGCGCAGATCATCGGAAATCATCGGTGTCGAGGTGGTCAGCGTGGAAACCACGGTAACGCGCTTGCCCATGCGCTGCAAAGAGGCCACCAGCGCCGTGAAATCGCCATCGCCGGAAAACAACACCATGTGATCGTAGTGGGGAGCGAGTTCAAACGCGTCCACGCACAACTCGATATCCATATTGCCCTTGATCTTGCGCCTGCCGGCGCCGTCGGTGAACTCCTTGGCGGGCTTGGTGACTACAGTAAAGCCGTTATAGTCCAGCCAATCGATGAGCGGCCGGATCGACGAATACTCCTGGTCCTCCACCAGCGCGGTATAATAATTGGCGCGCAGCAAGAAGGCCTTGGATTTGAATTCGGCCAGCAGACGCCGGTAATCAATGTCGATGCCTATCGCTTTTGATGTCGCGTAAAGATTGGCACCATCGATGAACAAGACAATTTTCTCGCGGTCGTCGATCGACATTTTAGTACTTTCAAGAAGCTTGTTGCGGCCTGGACGCGCTGGCGCAGTCGATCAAATGGTTAAGTTCCGCAGATCAACTAATTGCAAGCAGATGCCACATTTTCTGGAAACT
>CAXBKI010000321.1:0-4299 GCA_963975955.1 uncultured Devosia sp. | reverse complement strand
AATCAGGTCGGCAAGGCCCGCTGCGAGGTGGTCGACGCCTGGTGGCAGACCGAAACCGGCGGCCACATGATTGCGCCATTCCCCGGCGCGACGGCCAAGAAGCCCGGTTCGGCCACGGTGCCGTTCTTTGGCATAAAGCCGATCGTGCTGTCGCCCGAAGGGCGGGTGCAGGAGCAGGTCAAGGCCGAAGGCGTGCTGGCCATTGCCGATAGCTGGCCGGCTCAGGCCCGCACCATCTGGGGCGATCATGGCCGCTTCGTCTCGACCTATTTCGAGACCTATAAGGGCTATTACTTCACCGGCGACGGCTGCCGCCGCGACGAGGATGGCTATTACTGGATCACCGGCCGCGTCGATGACGTGCTGAACGTCTCCGGCCATCGCCTGGGCACCGCCGAGGTAGAGAGCGCGCTGGTGGCCCATCCGAAGGTGTCCGAAGCCGCCGTGGTCGGCTATCCGCACGACATCAAGGGG
Source organism: uncultured Devosia sp. (assembly GCA_963975955.1). Classification (GTDB taxonomy): domain Bacteria; phylum Pseudomonadota; class Alphaproteobacteria; order Rhizobiales; family Devosiaceae; genus Devosia. The sequence goes on along the minus strand of CAXBKI010000321.1, from coordinate 3,825 downwards.
CAGGGCATTTACTGCTACGTCACGCTGATGGCAGGCGAGACCAGCTCCGATGAGCTGCGTGCCGAGCTTCGGAACTGGGTGCGCAAGGAAATCGGGCCGATCGCCACGCCCGATCTGATCCAGTGGGCGCCCGGCCTGCCCAAGACGCGCTCGGGCAAGATCATGCGCCGTATTCTGCGCAAGGTGGCCGAGAACGACTTTGCTGCGCTGGGCGACACCTCGACCCTGGCTGATCCAGGCGTCGTCGATGACCTGATCGCCAACCGGCAGAACCGCTAGGCGCGGCTGGCTGCCATGAACCGGCCAAGGGCCTGCCATGCCGGCAGGCCCTTTATTTTGCCTGTGCGCTCGGCTTTCAGGGGCGGGCGCTCGCCATGTTCTTTACATGATCGGCGGTGCACACTTGCCGCCGGAAGCTGGCTGCGGGCCGGCGACAGACGGAACCGGGGCGCCAGGAACTTGCCGAACATGAATTTGTCCAGACTGCTTGTGCTCGCCGTTCTCTGCCTGTTTGCGTCGCCGGCCATCGCCGGGACCTATGTCGCCGGTACCATCCTGCCCAGCGTGCCAGCCGCCCAGCGCGACGCGCAGCTGGCCGATTTCTACCAGCAGTGGAAGGCCGTCTATTTCACCCATGGTTGCGGGGAGGGTCGCGCCCATGTCGACGTAACCGGGGACGGCAAGCCGGTCTATGGCGGTACCGGGGCTGACAGCATCACCGTATCGGAAGCGCATGGCTATGGCATGCTGGCGCTGGTGATGATGGCCGATAGCGATCCCCAGGCGCGCAGCGATTTCGATGCCATGGTCAATTATGCCCAGGATCACCCCGCCAGCTCGTCGCCCGGGCTGATGGCCTGGAATCAGGTCGAAGGCTGTGCCGATGCCGGGGTCGATGTCGGCGGCAGCAATTCGGCCACCGATGGCGATCTCGATATCGCCTATGCGCTGCTGCTGGCCGACAAGGTGCGGGGCAGCGAGGGGGCAATCGATTACGCCGCCCGGGCCCGCGCCACCATGGCTGCCATTCTCGCCTATGAGGTTGAACCGGTCTCGATGCATCTGGGCATTGGCGACTGGGCGCTGTACCCCGATGAGACCTATTATCGCTACACAACGCGGTCCTCCGATTTCATGCTGTCGACCCTGCGCAGCTTTGCTGCGGCGAGCGGCGATGCGGCGTGGATGGCGGTGCTCGATCGCACCTATGAGGTGATGGCCGTCATGCGGCGGGATCATGCGTCCCAGACCGGTCTGATGCCCGATTTCGTCGTCGATCTCGACACCACGCCGCGCCCGGCAGATGCAGGGTTTCTCGAAGGCGAGGCGGATGGTCTTTATGCGTGGAATGCCGGGCGCTATCCCTGGCGGGTGGCGCTCCTTCATGCGCACCAGCACCGCCCAGGACCCCAGGCGCATCGCCGACACATATGGGCTTGATGGCACGGTGCCCGCCGGTCATGGTGAGAACAGCATGGCGTTCGTTGCGCCGCTGGGCGTGGCAGCCATGATCGATTCGGCCAATCAGGCCTGGCTCGACGCCATCTGGGCTGATGTGGTTGCCACTCCGCTTTCGCAGGAGGACTACTTCGGCAATACACTTAAGCTGCTGTCGATGATTGCCATGAGCGGCCACTGGGCCGTGCCATGATTGTGATCACGGGCGGAGACCGCAAGATCTCCGCCCGATCAAAGGCAACGGCATCACGGACCGGAAGGTTGAAAAACGGCCCGCACCCCAAGTCACCCACGCCAAGAATGGCACTATTTCCTGGTCATATCAGCCCCCCAGGCGCGAAAAATTTCAGTTTTTGCCGCCGGGCGTTGTTTTGACGTTATTTGCTGATCAATCTGACCGGCCCATTGTACACTGGATTTCCTCGTGATCACGTTCGTCAAGCGCCTGCTCTATGTATTTGTACTGACAATTCTTGGATCCAGTTTGTCGACTGCTGCCACTCTCGAGCAGATGGCGGGCCAGATGATCGTTGTCGGGTTTCAGGGCGACAGCGTCGACGATCCGGCCGTGGCAGGGCTGCGCAGCGATCTGGCCGCGAGCCGGCTGGGCGGGGTCATGCTGCTCAAGACCAATATCAAAAGCCTGGATGCCGTCGGACGGATGAATGCGGCCTTTCGCGCGGCCTCGCCCGATCTGCCGCCGTTCATCACGCTCGATCAGGAGGGCGGGGTGGTGGAGCGGCTGACCAGGGATGTCGGCTTCCGCGAGATCCCCAGTGCCGCCGCCATCGCGGCCAGCGATACCCCGGCCCAGGCCGAGGCCATCTACGCCAGGATGGCGGCCTCGATTGCCGATCTCGGCTTCACCGTCAATTTCGGTCCGGTGGCCGACGTCAATCTCAATCCGAAAAACCCGGTCATCGGCCGGTTCGGCCGCTCCTACAGCGCCGATCCGACGGTGGTGGCGCGCTACGATGCCGCATTCATCGCCGCCCATCATGCGGCGGGCCTGCTCACCGCGCTCAAGCATTTCCCCGGCCACGGTTCGTCGGCTGCCGACAGCCATGAGGGCTTTGTCGACATCACGCAAACCTGGCAGGCCGAGGAGCTCGATCCCTATCGCGACCTGATTGCCGCCGGCGACGTCGACATGATCATGGCCGGTCACCTCTACCATGCCGACTATGCCGATGCGGGGGAGCAGACGCCGTCCTCGCTGTCGCCGCAGTGGATCGAGGGCGTGCTGCGCACCGATCTGGGGTTTGACGGCGTGGTGATCAGCGATGATCTGGAAATGGGTGCCATCCGCGATCACTTCACGCTTGAACAGACCGTCACGCAGGCGGTGCGTGCCGGGCTCGACGTGCTGCTGTTTTCCAATACCGCCAGCTATCGTGCTGGCCTGGGCCAGGAAATACTCGATATCCTGCTGGCCGAGGCAGCGGCCGATCCTGCCTTCGCCGCCCGGATCGAGCAGAGCTATGCCCGCATTGTCGCTCTCAAGTCGCGGATCGACTGAGGCGTCCGCCGCTGGTTTCCCCACCTTCTGCGCAGCAAAGGTTTCCACGCGCGCAAAGCGCAGATAAAGTCCGCTGCCACGAAGCAGGAGTCGATGCTTGATGACGGATGACCGCGAGGTCCGGCAGGTCCGGGCCATGTTCATTTCCGATGTGCACCTGGGGATGAAGCCGATCCGGGTCGGGCAACTGATCGAATTCCTGCGCGCCCACGATGCCGAAACCATCTATCTGGTTGGCGATATCATTGATGGCTGGCGGCTGGCCAAGGCCTGGCACTGGCCGAACGAATACAATGTGCTGGTGCAGCTGCTGCTCGACAAGGCCAATGCCGGCGCCCGGGTGATCTATCTTCCCGGCAATCACGACGAGTTCCTGCGCGAATATCTGGGCACGTTTTTCGGCGAGATCGAGTTCGTCGATCGCACGGTCCATACCACGGCGACCGGCAAGACCTATCTGGTGATCCATGGCGATCAGTTCGACGTGGTGGTGATGAACGCCAAGTGGCTCGCCCATGTCGGGGACTGGGCCTATAACGCCGCGCTGCGCGTCAACATCGCCATCAACTGGGTGCGCCGCCGCCTCGGCCTGCAGTACTGGTCGCTGAGCGCCTGGGCCAAGCAGAAGGTCAAGAACGCGGTGTCGATCATCGGCCGCTTCGAGGAAGCGCTGGTGCACGAGGCCAAGGAATCGGGCGTCGACGGCGTGATCGGCGGCCATATCCATTTCGCTGCCATGCATGAACGGCTGGGCATCCACTACATCAATACCGGCGACTGGGTAGAAAGCTGCACGGCGATCGTGGAAACACCCGAGGGCGAATTCGAGCTCATCAAGTGGACCGAAA
>CAXBKI010000320.1:0-4302 GCA_963975955.1 uncultured Devosia sp. | reverse complement strand
CAGGGCGAGGCCGGACTGGGTGAGCTCGATGATGGCCTCGCGATCCACCGCAACCGACATTGCCTGGCGGAAATCGGGATTCTGGAACAGCGCCGCCAGGGCGGGGTCCTTGTTGGTCATGTTGGGCACGATCGACCAGACATTGGAGTCACGGCCGGAGACCACGTGGTAGCCGCCACGTTCCTCGTTTTCCTTGTAGAAGGTGTAGTTGTCCAGGCCCATGTAGCGCGCCTGCATATCGATCTGACCCTGGGCGACCATCAGGTTGAGGGTCTCCGGATCCTGGAACAGGCGGTGTTCGATCCGGTCGATATAGGGCAGCTGGTTGCCCTCCTGATCAACGGCGTAATAATAGGGATTGCGCACCATGGTCACGATTTCGGCGGGTGCGGGCTTTTCGACCTTCCAGGCCGTCAGCACGGGCAATTCGGTGTTGTTCCACCAAGCCGTCGCGACGCCCTTGGAACCCCACATATCCTTCCACGTCTCCACGTTGAACTTCCTGGCGGCTGCCGCAAGCTCTTCGGCACTGGCATAGTGATCGTTATACTGGCTCAGATAGTGCTTGGGGAACAGGAAGCTGGGACGGTCCAGACTGGGCTCGCCGGTGGAATCCTTGGCCAGGATCTGCAGGAAATACACATATGGCTGGGCGAACTTGATCGTGAACGTCCGCTCATCCTTGATCTCGAGCTCGAGCGGCACGCCGCCGGGCGCGAATGTCGGATCGATATTGGGGACGAGCTCGGTATTGAGGAAGACGTCGTTGTACCAGAACGCAACGTCATCGGTGGTCACCGGCTCGCCATCGGACCATTTTAGCCCCTCGAGCAAGGTGAAGGTAAATTCGGTCGACTGCTCGTTGACCGAATAGCTTTCGATGTAGCCCGGCTTGAGCACGGCTTCGCCGCTCGCATCGGCGCTCCACTTGAGGACCCGCTCCTCCATCAGCTTGGTGGGGCCCCAACGATCACCGGGGCCGCTATAGGCGCGATGCCAGACACCGCCGTACTGGCCGACTTCCAGAGCATCGACCACTGTGGGATGCGTCGGCAGGCGCTCATCGACGGGCGGCAGTGTGCCTGCCTCAACCATGTCGGCGAGCATGGGCGCCTCCTGAAAGGCCCAGGCCGTTGCCGTCAGCGCCGTCGACGACAGCGCCGCCATCGCGGCAGCCGCGATCCATCTATTCAATTTCATGTCTCTTCCCTCGCATGCTGGCAGCAATGCCCTGTCCGGGCGCACCGCTGCAAATCATGAACGAAAGCGGTTGGATAATGCATGAAATAATTTGCATTGCTCCCTCCCCTTCTCGTTCATCTCCTCAAAAACCTCTCGCAATTTTCTTGCGTATTCGTGGTTTTCTTGCTTGTACAAGACCATCATCACGACTGTCTTCCAGACAATCAATATGAAAAGAATTGCATGACTAGTGCTGCTGCCGGCTTTTGCCTGACCTGAGGATCATCTGGTATGGAAGATTTGCAACGGATTCAACGCGCTAACCGCCATGCAGGCGCATTGGCGCCCAGCCCGCCACGTCCCCAGGGAAATTCTCCAGCTGGTTACTTACGCCTGCTGGTGGAAGCACTCATGGCCGGCGGGGATGTACAAAGGCCGATGCTGTCGCGGCAGATCGGCCTGCCCAAGCACGCCATTTCAGATCTGCTGGCGGGGCTGGAAATCCGTGGCATGGTACAGGTCGCCGGCGCGTTCGACGGCCTGCCTGGGCGATCCCAGCAATCCTACAGCCTGCGCGCCGATGCAGCACTGGCCCTCGGCTTTGACCTGGGCGGCACCAAGCTGGCGGGCGCCCTTTGCGACATGCGCGGCACCATACTGGCCGAACGTGTCGAAGCAACCAGACGTGACGGCGCCGCCGACCTCGTGGCGCAGATCGCTACCATGGCCGACGAACTGTGCGCAGATGCCGACCTGCCCCGCCTTCACGTCCGCCAAAGTGTGATCGGCGTGCCTGCCGCCGTCGACCCGGCGAGCCGGGTACTCAGCCTGGCGGGCAATCTGCAGGGACTTGAAGACCCCTCCTTCATGGCGGAACTGGCAGCGGCCCTGGGGGGAACGGTACATCTGGACAATGATGTGAACCTGGCGCTGATTGCCGAGATTGCGCAGGGGCGCGCGCAGGGCCAGGCCAATGTCGTATTCGTGGCGCTCGGCACCGGCATTGGCAGCGCCATGCTGATCAATGGACACCTGTTGCGTGGCGCCCATGGCGGCGCCGGCGAGATCGGCTACATGCCCTTGTGGCATCTGGCCCCGGCCGGAGAGGCGCCGCTGGAACAGCGTGTGGGTGAAGCCGGCATCCGCCAGCTTTATGTCTCCGCCGGCGGCAGCGCCGATGCCACGGTGCGCGAGATCTTCGACGCGGCGTCGCAGGGTGACGCTGCCGCCCTGTCGGCGCTGGATGCGGCAGCCGAGAGCCTGTCACGCGCGCTAGTCTGCCTGCTGAGCGTCGTGGATGCGGACCTGGTAGTGTTCGGCGGCAGCATCGGCGCGCGCGAGGAATTCATTGCGCGCGTGCGCGATCACGTCGGCAGGGCCTGGATGCGACCGCTGCAGATCAGGCGCAGCGATGCGGGTGGGCGCGCGGGGCTGCTTGGGGCGCTCGAACTGTCACGCCAGCACATGCTGGAGCAGTTGTTTGGGCCCCTGCCGCAGAACTAGTCGAGCGTCCGCACGCTGGCCCGCACTGTCAGCCGACACCCCAGTTCAAGCCGGTGCGCGGGCGGCGCACCGGCCGCGTTGACGATGCGTTGCTCGAGCAGGTGCAGCGCCGCCACCCCGATATGTTCGAGCGGCACGCTGACCGTGGTGAGCGCTGGCGAGGTCAATTCGCCCAGAGCAACGCCGTCAAAGCCAACCACCGACACGTCATTGGGCACGGAAAGCCCGGCCTGACGCAGCGCCGCAAGCGCCCCGAGCGCCAGATTGTCGGCAGCACAGAAGATCGCCGTTACCCCGCCCATGCCCTCATGCTTGACCAGCCAGCGCGTGATGGCAGCAGCACCCAGATCGGGAAAATAGCCCTCGGCGTGCTGAACATAGGCCGTTTCCAGCGACAGTCCGTTGTCACGGAAAGCGTCGAGAAATCCATCGCGGCGGCGGCGGACCGTACTGCGACCTTCCCATGTCAGATGCAATATATTGCGGTGACCCTGCTCGATCAGCCAGTTGGTGGCATAACGCGCGGCAAAGCGATTGCCCGGGGTAACGCTATCGATCTGCATCTCATGATCTTCGCCGTTCATCAGCACGACCGGGATCCCGGACAGAGCGATATCCTGCAACAGGTCGCGGCGGTCGTCATTGAGCAACAGGATGCCATCGGCCGATGCGGCCCGGGCGCTGGCGATAACCTGCGCACCGGTCACGAGCGGCCTGTCGACTTCCATGGGGACGACGCGGATGGCGCGCCGCTCGCACTCCCGCATCAGGGCGCTCAGCAGGGTCCAGGAATAGTAGTTGTGATCATTGTGCGGCAGCGTATCGCTGGGCACGGCCAGCAGAATAGTGCGCAGCACGGAGATCGCCGCCTTTTCGCGGCGCTTGGCCAGATAGCCCAGGGCGCTTGCCGATTCGATGACACGGGCACGCACCTCGGGCGAGATGGGCGCCGTCCCGTTGAGAACGTGCGACACTGTCGAAAGCGCCACATTGGCACGGTCGGCAATATCCTTGATACCGACCTTTCTGTCCGGTCCCTGCTTCACGACTGCGCCTATCCTGGTAAAGCCCACGCCACGTTCTCTGTCAGTCGACCTGCATGCGCAAGCCGGCCGGCGGCAATAGAGCACAAATCACATCATCGTCGTCAAAACCACCATGCAGCGCAGCCGATGCGGCGCGCGCCCATGCGACACACATCTTCCGGCGGCGACGCCGGACCGACGGCAGAACCATCAGGACCAGTGCAAAAGCCGCGATGGTCAGCAGGCTGGCGCCGAGCGGGCTGGACACAAAGGTTCGGACTGCCCCGCGAGAACATCATGACCCGGTGCTGCCGGACAGTGACGCCGCTGCGGCGATCAAGGGAACCCTGCCAGCCTGATGCAGCGGCGGGCGCAATAGTCAGACCTTGGCCAGGCTGGGCGTGCTCTTGTCGCTGCGACGGTGCGTTCCAAAGTGCAGCAGCTCGGTCGGCACAAAGACATGCGAGGCAATCTGGGGCGTCTTCTGCATCAGGCGCTCGAGGCTTTCAAAGGCATGCCGGGCGATGGCGCGCTCATCCTGGCGCACGACATAGACCGGGTTGGGCATGTAATCGAGCACTTCGGAATAGGC
>CAXBKI010000319.1:0-4310 GCA_963975955.1 uncultured Devosia sp. | reverse complement strand
CATCGCGCTCTTCCAGATTGGTCAGCAGCGCCGCCAGGTCCCCCGCCTTGGCAATCACCGGTCCGGAGGTGGCGCGAAAGCCCACACCCAGTTCCTTGGAGATGATCTGCGCCAGCGTCGTCTTGCCCAGGCCCGGCGGACCGACGAACAGCACGTGGTCAAGCGCGGCCTTGCGCTGCTTGGCCGCCTCGATGAACACTTCAAGATTGGCCCGGGCAGCCGCCTGGCCGACAAACTCGGAGAAGCCGGAGGGGCGCATGGCGACATCAACGTCGCCGTCACGATCGGCACTGGGGGAGGTAAGCGAGGTCAAGCGAGAAGGTCCATTCCGCAACGAGCTGTGGTCATGTCATCGGCTGCCAAAATCGAACCCCTCGACCCGCGCGCAGGCCGAACGAACGGCCTTCTTGCCCTTGAGATCGGGATTGGAGCGGCTCATGCGGTAGAACATCTTGGTGAGATATTCGAGCCGCGCCCCGCAGGACCAGCGCAGCAGGGGTTTGGCGGGATCGTGAAACAGATAGGGCTTGGTCGAACCATCGGCCTCCTGGAAGTAGATGGCGACACCCACGACCTCATTCTGATCGCCAAGCGCCACACTGGGCATGCTGGCCGCAATCATCAGGCTTGCCGCAACAAGGCACGACAGATGCTTTTTGCTCGGTAGAGACATTTGGAAATTCCATTTTTCCTGCTGTGGTCAGCGCAGCCTAGCTGCTCAATTCCCGCAGGCCCAGCCGGATCAGCTTTTCTGTCGGCACGCCATCGCCCTCGCGCGCCACGATCCGCGCCAGGGCGGCCGAGGCCTGGGCGCTCGAATAGCCCAGATTGGTCAGCGCCGAAACCGCATCGGCAATAGCGCCTGGCGCCACGCCTTCGCCAAGCGCCGCCTGCAGGCCCAGCGTCCCCGCATCGATGCCACCGCCCGCCGGCACCTTGCCCTTGAGCTCGGTGACCAGCCGGACCGCCAGCTTGGGTCCCACGCCATTGGCGCGACCGATCATCGCCTTGTCCTGCAGCGCAATGGCGCTCGAGAGTTCCGAGGGCGAGAGCACCGACAGGATCGACAGCGCCACGCGGGCACCCACGCCCTGCACGGTCGAGAGCAGGTTGAACCAGGCTTTTTCCGTCTCTGTGGCAAAGCCATAAAGACGGATCATGTCCTCGCGCACGATGGTTTCGATGAAGACCACGCCGGCCTCGCCTACGCGCGGCAGGGACTGCAGCGTCCGGCTTGAGCAAAACGCCTCGTAACATACCCCGCCGCAATCGATCAGCACATGGTCGTCGCCGAAACTGTCGATCAGTCCCTTGAGCTTGCCGATCATGCCGAGGCCCTCAAGCGCTGGTTGGAAACCCGATGATGGGCGTGGCAGATCGCGATGGCCAGCGCATCGGCGGCATCGGCGCCCTTGAAGTCGGCGGCCGGCATCAGCGTGCGCACCATCAGTTCGACCTGCCCCTTGCCGGCATGTCCCGTGCCCACCACCGATTTCTTGACCAGATTGGCGGCATATTCATCCACCTGCAGACCGCGTGCCGCGGGCGCCAGCAGCGCCACGCCGCGCGCCTGGCCCAGAATCAGCGCCGAGCGCACCCCGGCATTGACGAAGGTCTCTTCCACCGCCGCCTCCTGGGGCAAGAAACGGTCCAGCACCGCGCCCAGCCCGGCAAACAGCACCGCCAGCCGCTCGGCCAGCGAACCGTCCACCGGCGGCGTCACGGTGCCGGCGCCCACAAAGGTCAGCCGATTGCCCTGGGTTTCGATCACCCCCCAGCCGCAACGACGCAGGCCCGGATCGATACCGATGATTCGTGTGGATAAGCTCATGGGGCATCCTTAGTCACAGGCCGCAATCTTACCAAGTTCAATGTGAACAAAATGGCAACAAGGCCAGTGGATAACCATCAGATCGTCTGATTTTTATCCATCACGCAAACACATTATTCAAGATACGGGGTCTAGCTTGCGCCGCAGGAATGCAGGGACGCACCCATGACCGGAATCAATACCGTGCTGCCGACACAGTCTTGGCGCCGGATCAAACGCCTGACGGGTGTGGTAACCGCCGTTTCGGTGGCATTTTCGGTCATCTTGACCAATGTGATCATGGAGACTTTTTCGGCCGGCGCCGGCCTGACGGGCCTGATCGTTGCCATTGTCATGCCCATCGTGCTGGGCGGCCCCATGGTCTTTATTCTCACCCTCAAGCATGAGCAATTGCGCCACGCCAATCACCAGCTTGAGCAGATTGCCACGACCGACTGGCTGACCGGCTGCCGCACGCGCGGCGCGTTCACCCACCAGGTGGCGGACCATCTCGAACGCCACCCCGACACCGGCGGCGCGCTGCTGGTCATCGATGCCGACAATTTCAAAAGCGTCAATGACCGGTTCGGCCATGATATCGGCGACCAGGCGCTGCTGCTGATCGCCGACGCCATCCGCGCCGCCACGTCCGGCAAGGCCATCGTCGGCCGTCTGGGCGGCGAGGAGTTCGGCGTGTTCCTCAGCAATGCCGATGCCAGCACCGCAGACGGGCTCGCCGAGCACATTCGCCGCACGGTAGCGGCGATTGCCTTCGCACCCGAAGGCACTGCCTGGCCCCTTTCGGTGTCCATCGGGGGCGCCCATTACCGCGCCCAGACCCGGTTTTCCGTGCTCTACCGCCTCGCCGACCAGCGCCTCTATCACGCCAAACAGGCTGGCCGGGATCGTGTTGCAATGATGCAGGCGGCCTGAGCGTCAGGCCAATCACACCGAGGCGAGGCTGCCCCTGACGCCGACAGGCCGCCTGCGCAATGCCGGCCGACAACAAAAAAGGGCGGCGCCCTCGGCCCCGCCCCTGCAACAGTAATGCGCGAAACGTCTCAGGCCTCGAGCTTGGCCATGTCTTCGTCGCTCATTTCAAAGTTCGAATAGACGTTCTGCACGTCGTCATCTTCTTCCAGCGTCGCGATCAGCTTCATCAGGGTCGCGCCCTTTTCGGCGTCGATGGGCGCATTGGTCTGCGGCTTCCACACGGCCTTTACCGATTCAGCTTCGCCAATCGCCTTTTCCAGGGCGGCGGCAACATCGACCATCGCCTCGAAGCTGGTGGTGATGTAGTGGCCGTCTTCGCTGCTCTCGACGTCATCGGCCCCGGCCTCGATGGCCGCTTCCATGATGGCATCCTCGCTGCCGGCGCTGAGCGGATAGACGATCTCGCCAACCTTGTCGAACATGAAGCCGACCGAATTGGTTTCCCCCATGGCGCCACCGCACTTGGAGAAATACGAGCGCACATTGGACGCCGTGCGGTTGCGATTGTCGGTGAGGGTCTCGACGATCAGCGCAACGCCGCCTGGGCCGTAGCCCTCATAGCGGATTTCCTCGAAATTCTCGCCGTCCGAACCGATCGCCTTCTTGATGGCGCGGTCGATATTGTCCTTGGGCATGGACTGGGAACGCGCATTGACCACCGCCAGGCGCAGCCGCGAATTAAAGGCTGGGTCGGGCATGCCCATCTTTGCCGCCACGGTGATTTCGCGGGCGAGCTTGGAAAAGACCTTGGAGCGCACTGCATCGCTCTTGCCCTTGCGATGCATGATGTTTTTGGCATGGGAATGGCCGGCCATTCAGATAACCTCGGAGCGTCTGACACAAATTTTGCCCGCTTATAGAATCCGACGCGCCAAAAGAAAAGGCGCGAGCGTGGGGCCGGCACACACCGGCCCCGCCCGGCCTACGTCTCGCGCGTCCAGATCGTGCCGTCGATCTTGCCGGCCAGTTCGGGATAATCCGCCGCATGGAAAGTGGGCACCTTTCCCGCCTTGCGCTGGCTGGCATAGTCCTTGGTCAGCTTGGCTACGGTGCCCGACAGCAGGACAATGGCAATCAAGTTGACCGTGGCCATCAACCCCATCGAGGCATCCGCCGCATTGAACACGGTCGCCACACTCTCATAGGCACCCCAAACCACCATCGCCAGCACGGCCAGGCGCAGCGCCGTGATCCATGGCTTGCTGCCCAGCTTGAGAAAGGTCATGGCGTTTTCGGCATAGGAATAGTTGCCGATGATCGACGTGAAGGCAAAAAACAGGATGGCAATGGCGACGAAATACTGCCCGAAACTGCCGATATGGACAGTCATCGCCGCCTGCGTCAGCGGTGTTCCGGTGAGGTCGCTGCCCGGCACCATGACACCGGAAAGCAGGATCATCAGGCCGGTAGCCGTACAGATCAGCAGCGTATCGATGAACACGCCCAGGGCCTGCACAAAGCCTTGCGAGGAAGGATGATGCGGGTTGGGCGTCGCCACCGCGGCAAT
>CAXBKI010000318.1:0-4313 GCA_963975955.1 uncultured Devosia sp. | reverse complement strand
TGCGCATGCTAGTTATCCTCGGGCAGGGCCGGCTGCGATGGCCTCAATTTCAACGACGAATTCGGGACGGGCAAAGCCGCTGACGATCATCAGCGTCGATGCGGGATAGGGGGCTGCAAACAGCCCGTTGCGCACCGCCATGTAGTCGGCAAGGTGTTCCCTGCCCGAGACATAGGCATTGATGCGCACGACATGCTCCATGCCCAGCCCCGCCTCGCGCAGAATGGCCGCGATATTGGCAAAGCAGATCCGCGCCTGGCCCGCGCAATCGGCCGGAATGACCGCGTCGGCGCCAATGCCCAGCTGCCCCGAGCACAGCACGAGCTGCTGCCCCTGCGGGATGACCACGCCATGGCTGTAGGGCGCAAATGGTGGATGAATGTCGGCAGGATCAAGTGTAGCGAGCATGAATTTCCAACTCTTGAGCGCGGATGCTAGCGGCGGGTGAGCCGCTTGACCAGTCCTAAAATGCCTAAATTGCATGCATTGCAGGCATGTGTAGATTTTGCCTATTTTTTGACTTCACAGCGGCGTCCAGATGCGGAATTGTCACGCATTGGCGACATCGGTCGCACAGATTTTTCGTGGCGGCAGCAAGCCGCACAGGGAGCGCGATATGCAGGTTTCGATCAAGACTACCCTTCTGGCCGCACTGGCGCTGGCGGCGCCGGCCGTCTCCGCGGCCGAGCTGGACAAGGTAACCTTCGGCACCAACTGGCTGGCCCAGGCCGAGCATGGCGGCTACTACCAGGCCGTGGTCGACGGCACCTACGAGAAGTACGGGCTGGACGTGACCATCTGCCAGGGCGGACCGCAGGCGCCGAACGGGCAACTGCTCATTGCCGGCCAGCTCGACTTCTACATGGGCGGCATGTCCACCATCGACTCGGTCAAGGAAGGCATTCCCGTGCTGGCCGTGGCGGCGATTTTCCAGAAGGACCCCCAGGTGCTGCTGGCCCATCCCGATGCCGGCTTCACCGATCTGGCCAGCATGACCGGCGCCAGCAAGATCATCATGGGCAAGGACAGCTTCTTTGCCGGCTACTGGCCCTGGATGAAGGCATCCTTCACCGGCTTTACCGACGAAATGTACGAACCCTATACCTTCAATCCGGCCCCGTTCATCGCCGACGACAAGTCGATCCAGCAGGGCTACCTGACCTCCGAGCCCTATGAGATCGGCAAGCAGACCGGCTGGGATCCGCAGGTCTTCCTGCTGGCCGATTACGGCTACGATCCCTATTCGACCACTATCGAGACCCGCCAGGAAATCGTCGACAGCAATCCCGACCTGGTGCAGCGCTTCGTCGATGCCACGGCCATTGGCTGGTACAACTACCTCTATGGCGACAACACCGCCGCCAATGCGCTGATCAAGACGGACAATCCGGAAATGACGGATGGCCAGATCGCCTATTCCATCGCCAAGCTCAAGGAATATGGCATCGTGATTTCGGGTGAAGCCGAGGAAAGCGGCATTGGCTGCATGACCGATGCACGCTGGAGCGACTTTTACGACAAGATGATCGACGCCGGCGTCTATGAGCCCGGCATCGATATTTCCAAGGCCTATACCACCCAGTTTACCTGCAAGGGCGTCGGCATGGACCTCGTCAAGTAATCGTCCGACCTGAATGCTATCGGCGCGGGCAATCCTGCTCGCGCCGTTTTGACCCTAACCCGGGTTTATCAAGTGACTGAAACTGCTTTCTCGACGACGACAGCCCTGCCTGGCCAGGCTACCCAGCGCCTGGTGGTTGAAATGCGTGACGTTTCCAAGGTCTTCTCCAACGGCACCCTGGCCCTGCAGGGCATGACACTGGATGTGAGGGCAGGAGAGTTCATTTCCCTGCTCGGACCATCGGGTTGCGGCAAATCCACGGCGCTGCGCATCATCGCCGGGCTCGGCGCACCGTCATCGGGCTCGATCGACTGGCCGTCCTCCAAGATCAATTCCAAGGGCCTGCCCGAGGGCGACGTCGGTTTCGTGTTCCAGGACCCCACGCTGATGCCCTGGGCGACGGTGTTCGACAATGTCCACCTGCCGCTCAAGCTGCGCGGCGTGTCCAAGGCCGGCGCTACCGAGATCATCATGGACAACCTCGCCTCGGTCGGCCTGGCCGATTTCGCCAGATCCTATCCGCGCGAACTCTCGGGCGGCATGCGCATGCGCGTATCGATCGCGCGCGCCATGGTGACGCGGCCCAAGCTGCTGCTGATGGACGAACCCTTTGCGGCGCTCGACGAAATCACCCGGCAAAAACTCAATGACGATGTGCTGCGGCTGTGGCGCCAGCATGGCGTGACGGTGATCTTCGTCACCCATTCGGTCTATGAATCGGCCTATCTGTCGAGCCGCATCGTGGTGATGCGGGCGCGCCCGGGCCAGGTGTTCACCGACATGGCCATTGCCCAGCCCGAATTGCGCGACCAGGCCTATCGGGTTTCCGAAAGCTATAGGCAGAACTGCCAGGATGTATCGATGGCCCTGCAGGGCGCCATCGGCGCAGCGGAGATCCACTGATGAGCGAGATTGCCCACACCACCTCGGAAGCGGGAACCGACAGCGCCGCCGGCGTCGTCGTGCAGACCATTCCCAACCGCGACAAGATCCTGCAGGTCGTCATCCCCATCGCGGCGCTGCTGGTCGGCATTCTGGGATGGCACCTGCTGGTGACCATCAACCAGATTCCCCGCTACATCCTGCCCGGACCGGTCGATGTGGTGATCGCCCTGTTCACCGATTCCGCCACCCTCTGGCCGGCCATGCTGGTCACGCTGCGCATCACCTTCATCGCGCTGGCGCTGGCGCTGATCGGCGGCGTCGGCCTGGCGATCCTGATGGTGCAGTCGCGGCTGCTCGAACTGACCCTGTTTCCCTTTGCGGTGGTGCTGCAGGTGACCCCGATCATCGCCATTGCGCCGCTGCTGCTGATCTACGCCCCCGACACTCAGACGGCGCTGCTGATCTGCGCCTTCCTGGTCGCGTTCTTCCCGATCCTGTCCAATATGGCGCAGGGGCTCAAAAGCGTTGACCACAATCTGCTCAACCTGTTCGAGCTCTACGGCGCTTCGGGCTGGAAGACGTTGATCTACCTCAAGATTCCAGCCTCGATGCCCTACTTCATGGCGGGCTTGCGCATTGGCGGTGGTCTCGCGCTGATTGCCGCGGTGGTGGCCGAGTTTGCCGCCGGATCGGCGGGGCAGGGTTCGGGCCTGGCGTTTCGCCTGATCGAAAGCCAGTATCGCATGAACCTGCCACGCATGTTCGTGTGCCTGATCATGCTGTGCGCCACCGGCATTTCCATTTTCGGGGTCACCTCGCTGATTTCCTGGCTGACACTGCATCGGTGGCATGAAAGCGCGGTTCGGCGGGAGAATTGACGATGAAAATGACAGTTCCGGCTGACGGACATTTTGTGCTGGCCAATGCGTCCGTGCCGGCCGCGGTGATGGGGGAGCCTGCTTCGGGGGCGCTTGCCCGGGTCGATATCAGCATTGCCGACGGCGTGATAACGGCCATCGATCCGACCGGCGCGGCCAAGGAGCCCCATTGGCTCGATCTTGACGGCGGCATCGTGCTGCCCGCCTTCGTGGACCTGCACACCCATCTCGACAAGGGGCATATCTGGCCGCGCCAGCAGAACCCCGATGGCACCTGGATTGGCGCATTGATGGCCGTGCTGAGCGACCGCCAGGCCAACTGGGCCGCCGCCGACGTCGAACGCCGCATGGATTTTGCCCTGCGCTGTGCCTATGCGCATGGCACGGCGGCGATCCGCACCCATCTCGACATGGCCCCGCCGCAGCACACCATCACCTGGGACGTGTTCGAAGCCATGCGGGCGCGCTGGGCGGACCGGATCGAACTGCAGGGCGTGGGCCTGATGGGCCCCGATACGATCCTGGACCCCGCAGCGCTGCGGACCATTGCCACGCGCATCAAGGCAGCGGGCGGGGTGCTGGGTGGCTCGACCGCGGTGCATCCGGAAAACCCCACCATCATGCGGCGGCTGGTGGAGATGGCGGGCGAACTGGACCTTTCTATCGACCTGCATACCGATGAATCGCCCGATCCGGCGGCCAGCGCCCTGCGCAGCCTGGCCGATGCCGTGATCGAGACCGGCTTTACCGGAAAAGTCGTGGCCGGCCATTGCTGTGCCCTGGCCAACCAGCCCGATGATGTGGCCAAGGCAACGATCGAGCGGGTGGCCCAGGCCGGCATCGCGGTGGTGTCGCTGCCCATGTGCAACATGTATCTGCAGGATCGGCACAATGGCGATGCCACAAGGACCCCGCGCTGGCGCGGCGTG
>CAXBKI010000317.1:0-4332 GCA_963975955.1 uncultured Devosia sp. | reverse complement strand
CGATGTTTGCGAGCAGAGGCGCTTATGTTGGCAAGCCGCTTCAGATAGTCAGCCAGCGGGCGTCGGTGGAACATTGCTGATCCGGGGAACGGAGGTTCCTACGACGTCTGCGGACCTGCCGGTGTCCAGCCTCAAGTTCTACGTGGACAATCCCCGAATCTACTCGTTCGTGCGCACCGAAGGGCATTTCCCCACGCAGGACGAGATACTCGAACGACTGCTCGCGCTGGAGCATGTGCGGGAGTTGGTTCACGACATCAAGACCAATGGCGGATTGATCGACCCCCTCATCGTGCGCGGTGGAGCCCTTGAGGTGCTGGAGGGGAACAGTCGACTGGCGGCGTACCGCTTCCTGTTCTCCCAAGACCCGATACGGTGGTCCCACGTGAAGTGCACCGTGCTCCCTGCGGATATTCCGCAGGCTCTGGTCTTCGCGCTGCTGGGACATACCACGTCAAGGGCAAGAAGGACTGGGCGCCATACGAAAAAGCGGGCTTCGTCTATCGTCGCTTCAAGGCCCACCACGTCGACATCGGGGACGTTGCCGCCGAGATTGGGTTGACCAAGGAGGAAGCCAAGCATCTCGTTGCCGTCTACGAATTCATGCTCGAGCACGAGGAAGCCGACCGCGAGCGCTGGAGCTACTACGACGAGTTCCTGAAGTCCCGGAAGATCAAAAAGGCACGGGAGGAGATCGCAGGCTTCGACGCCTTCATCGTCAAGGAGGTCAAGACGGGGAAGTTCGGCAAGGCGATGGAGCTGAGGGACAAGCTCCCCGTGATATGCTCAGGAAATCCGAAGATACTCCGACGCTACATGGCCGGTACGGCGAACCTCGAGGATGCCCACGAGGCGGCAGTGACCGCCGGCGGTGAGAACGCAGCGCTCAACAAGCTGCGCCGGTTCAGGCGCTGGTTTGCCGAGACGACGACCGAGGACGACCTGGTGGAGCCGTCAAAGGCGATTCGAGATGCGATCCTCTACGAGCTCAAGGAGATCGAAAGGAGAGCGCGAAAACTCAAGTCTGCCGTCGACGCATCGCGGCACCGACCGCAGGACTGATCTCGAGAGGCCTTGCTGAGCCCTCTTCGAGCGGCGCTGCTTGGGTCATAGACCTCAAAAATTTCTAAAGGGCTTCAGCGGCCTGGGCGTTTTGCCGCGGCACGCGACTGAACCGCCTCCATCGCGGTTTGGAGTCCGTCGCGCAGCCTGCCAGTGATATCGATCAAGTCCTCGGAGGATAGCTTCAGCAAGTCTTCCTCTTGCAGAGCCGTCAAACTCGTCCCTTCGAATTAGCTCATCATTCGATCGATGCCTTTGATCAGTCTCCGACGCAACGTGCGTTCTGCATATTCCACGACGATGTCGTTCTGGTCGAAGTCGATATCCAACTGCATTCTCTTGACCTCATCGTTGACGGTTTGCGCCTCTTTCGTGATCTCGCCCAGGACGACTAGGCAGGACAAGGCATAGTCCCTGACACTGTCGTCGATCATGTCCGCCAGGCGCAGGAACTGAATGCGGCGAAGAATTTCTCGGACGCGCTGACGGGCCGTGCCTGGCCCTTCGCACAGAAAACTGAGCACGACATCGCCAACCTCCTCGCTTTCGAGCAGGCTCTCGCGCGGTCGAGTCCGCATCGAATACTGATCGTAACGAAAGCTCAGGGCATTCACTTGGACCAATGTAGGTGCGCGTCTGGGCGGCGCCCCGAGAAATACGACCAATTGGCGCAAACGGATGCGGTTGGCAACTGCTTGGTAGTTGATCTTTGCCCAGTTCGCTTGTCTGGGTCCCAGGTCGAGCTGGATCAACCGATCCACGTCCTTTGCCAGATCGACCGCCATAGAAGTTATTGTCTCCGGCTGCGTAACAAGCCGTGGTCGGTGTAAAACTTACTTGGCAAAGGAACCGATGCCGGGCGGCATGAGGGCGACGATTGCGACCCTGATTCACCGATCCCACGTAGCCGCGGTAAGGGATATTGCGGTCCCTGACGCGGGGTACGCAAAAGGGGTACTAAATGGGGTACGAAGGGTTTCGACCGAAACTCGTAAGTTGTTGTTTTAATTAAACAAACAGCAGTCCTCATCAGAATGGTGGAGCTGAGCGGGATCGAACCGCTGACCTCGTCATTGCGAACGACGCGCTCTCCCAACTGAGCTACAGCCCCATGCCGATATGCAGATGATAGGAGCACTTCGGGGCGTCCGGCAAGGGGCATTGTGCGTCCCTGGCCGGGTTCTGGCTGACCCGTTTACACCAGGCCATGCTCGACCAGGCTGCGGCCGGTGGCGATGGCGGCTTCGGCTGCCGGGATCAGCGGGCGCCCCAGGCGTTCGCTGCCGCGCCGGCCATCCATGCGCTTGACGGTGCGCAATTCTTCCATGTTGTCGCGCACATTGCGATCGAACAGCGCGACGATCCGGACCAGCCAGTTGGGCAGTTCGGCGGTCGGTATGCGCCGGTCGGGAAAGGCCGGGCGCACCATCGCCCCCAACTGGCTCATGCTCAGGGTTTCCACCGAGGCGACGCAGCGATTGCCACCGGCGGCAGGATTGGTCATGGCATCGACCTGCAAGGCGGCGACATCGCGCACATCGACCACCGACATGGCCAGCCTGGGCACGGCGGGCAGGCTGCCATCGAGCAGGCGGCGCACGATCATCGAGGAGGTACCCGGATCCTCATCCAGCAGGGGCCCGAAGATTCCCGCCGGATTGATCACCGCCAGATCATCATGGCGTCCGGCTGCATCCACCAGCCGCCACGCCTCGCGCTCGGCCAGTGTCTTGGACGTTGGATAGGCGCCGATATGGGGGCTGGCGACATCGCTCCAATCGGCTTCGGTGAAGGCCCGGTCGGTCGGCGCATGGCCATACTGGATCGCGGCAATCGAGGAGGTCAGCACCATGCGTTCGACCTGGCCGGCCAGCGCCGCCTGGATGGCGCGCCGGGTACCTTCGACCGCGGGGCGGATCAGTTCCTGGGGATCGCGCGGGGTCTCCAGCACGAAGGGCGAGGCGGTATGCTGCAGGTAGCGCACGCCATCCATCGCCGCCTGCCAGCCATTGTCGGCCAGCAGATCGAGCGCCACAAATTCGAGCCGGGTAATGTCGGCACCGGCCTTGCTCAGGGTGCTGCGCACCTTGTCGGCCCGCGAGAGGTTGCGCACGCTGCCCCGAACGGTGTAGCCAGCTTGGAGCAATTGCAGGGCCACATGCCCTCCCAGAAAGCCGGATATTCCGGTGAGCAAGACACGGTCAGACATGCTGGTCTCCTGTATGAATTGAACGATACATACGAACGCCGTTCAATTCGTTCAATAGAGGATGAGGGTTTTTGAGCGACGCACCAACCAGCAGAGTGACCGAGAAGCGCCGCCGCGTGCTGCAGGCTGCCCTGTCCCTGCTGCTGCGCGAAGGCATCAAGGGCACGTCCATGGAAGCCATTGCCCGCGAGGCCGGCATCGCCAAGGCGACGCTCTACGCCCAGTTTGCCGACAAGGAAGCCGTGCTTGGCGGCATTCTCGAGGACCTTAGCGGCGCCCTCAGCCAGGCCTTCGACGCCGGCATGGCCAGTCCGGCCCCGCTGCCGCAGCGCATTGGGGCGGCCATGGCGGGCAAATACGGCGTCGCCACCAGGCTGGTGGCCGGCTCGCCCTTTGCCCGCGAACTGCTGTCCAGCCACGGCAACATGCCCCCGCAATTGCACGCCCTCGACGAGCGCAACAACCAGCAGATCCTGAGCGCGCTGCGCCAGGCCGGCGTCGCCGACCCCGCGCCGCTGAACCGGCTGATCCAGGCCGCCTGCTATGGCGTGGCCCAGAAGATGATCGAGGAGACGGCGGTGCGCGCCGCCATCATGCAGCTCTGCGAACGCCTCATCGCGCCCGAGCTGCGCGATTAGAACGCCCGCCGGCGCGCTATTGCGGCTGCCCGCCGATGAACTGCACCGCCCGCGCCCCCGCTGCAATGCCCGCCGCCAGCGCCGCCGCCATGTCCTGCCCCGCCAGGTGGGCAGCCAGCAGGCCCGCGGCGAAGGCATCGCCGGCCCCGGTTGAATCCACCACCGGCACGATCTGGGCCGGCAGGGCGACGCGCACCCCCTCGCGCCCTCCCAGCATGGCACCCAGCCGGCCGCGCTTGATCACCACATGGGTGAACTGCTCGCCCAGCATGCGCAGCTGCTGGTCGAGATCATCAGCGCCGGTCAGGGCGCCGGCCTCGTCCGCATTGGCAAAGATCCAGTCCGCGCCAGCGGTCCAGCCCAGGAACCGGGCGGCGCCCACCTCGGCCAGGAACCCGATCGAGGCCGGATCGATAGCCACAG
>CAXBKI010000316.1:0-4335 GCA_963975955.1 uncultured Devosia sp. | reverse complement strand
CGGCGATCGGCGGCCGCGGCACCATCATCGGGCCGATCATTGGGGCTTTGCTGGTCAATATCGGCAAATCCTATTTCACTGCCGCCCTGCCCGATCTCTGGCTGTTCGCACTGGGCGCCCTGTTCGTCGTGGTCACCTTGTTCATGCCCAAGGGCATTGTCGGGTTGATCGGTCAGTATCGGCGCGCGACGACCAGGCGCGAGCAGCATGATCGCAACGCGCCAACCCCGATGCAGGTGGAAGCCGGCGTTGATGCTGAAACCAGGCCGGCGGAGTAAACCATGATCGAAGCCACCGACAGATCGAGCACCATGCTTTACCTAGACGGCGTCTCTGTCGCCTTCGATGGGTTCAAGGCCATCAACAACTTGTCCATCATAGTTCACCCTGCCGAAATGCTGGCTATCATCGGCCCCAATGGCGCGGGCAAGACCACCATGATGGATATCATCACCGGCAAGACCCGGCCTGACGACGGCCAGGTGCTGTTTGATGGCCGCACCGATCTGACCAAACTCGACGAAGCCGCCATCGCCAATCTGGGCATTGGCCGCAAGTTCCAGAAGCCCACCGTATTTGAAAGCCAGACCGTCTGGGACAACATCGAACTGGCGCTCAAGAAGCCACGTGGCGTCTTCTCGGCCCTTTTCTACGCCGCAGACAGCATCGACACCGCTCGCATCACTGAAATTTTGGAGACGGTCCGCCTGTTCGACCGCAAGGATGAGCTGGCCGCCGACCTAAGCCACGGCCAGAAGCAGTGGCTCGAGATCGGCATGCTGCTCGCTCAGGATCCCAAACTTTTGCTGGTCGACGAACCGGTCGCAGGCATGACGGACGCTGAAACCGTCGAGACCGCCAAGCTGTTGAGGGAGATCGCCAAGACGCGCTCGGTGGTGGTGGTCGAGCACGATATGAGCTTTGTCCGGGAACTGGGCTCGCGCGTCACCTGTCTGGCCGAGGGTTCAGTCCTCGCCGAAGGAAGCCTTGATCAGGTCAGCGCCAACCCTGTCGTCATCGAACGCTATTTGGGGCGCTGACTTGATGCTGGTCAAAGCGCCCACTCTATCCCGCATTACCATGCCGCATGGATATGTCCGTTGCGATGGCATTGTGGAGAACCGGCAGATGGTGACGCGGCGAACCCTGATTTCCCTCGGTGTGGTGGCTGGCGCTGCAGCGGCAGGCGGCGTGGCCACTGCCAGCGCCTACGGCACGGCCCTCCACAAGGCGCGGGCGGCGATCGACCCCTCCCTGTCGACCCTCATCGACACCCGCTTTGGCAGGATGGAATATGCAGACCGTGGCGAAGGCACGCCTTTGCTCATGGTGCATGGGACCGGGGGTGGCTTCGACCAGGGTCTGCTCTTTGCCGGCCCCTTGCTCGACAAGGGCTACCGGATTATTTCACCCTCACGTTTCGGCTATTTGCGTTCGGCCTTTCCCCCCGAGCCATCCAGCGCCAACCAGGCCGATGCTTTTGCAGATTTGCTCGATCATCTGGGGATAGACACGATTGCCATATCCGGCGGTTCAGCAGGTGCCTTGTCGGCGCTCGAATTCGCCATTCGCCACCCGGATCGGTGCGCGGCCGTGCTGCCCATCGTGCCGGCCACCTATGCGCCCGACAAGGACGCGACAACGTCCGACAATGCCCCGCCCGGCATTGAGGCGGCCATGACCCTGTTGCGATCCGACTTCCTGCTTTGGGTGGCGCTGTCTGCGGCGCCCGATATGCTGACCGGCACGTTGCTGGCAACCGATCCGGCCTTGCTCGCAACCGCGTCCAGCGCGGAAATCGCCCGCGCCCACGAGATACTCTGGTCCATACTGCCGGTGAGTGACCGGGCCGATGGCCTGATCAACGATGCGCGCCTCGCCGGACACCCGCAGCCTGCAGCGATCCAGACGATTACCGCGCCGCTCCTCACCATCTCACTGGAGGACGACCGCTTCGGTACAGCCCGCGCTGCCCGTCATATTGCCGCCACGGTGCCCGGTGCGCGGCTCGTGATTTTCCCCACCGGCGGACATATCTGGCTGGGGCACAATCAGGAGCTTTTCGATCACGTCGATAGCTTCCTTCAGGAGATTGGATACGCATGACCGCCCTATCGATCAATGCAATCGACCTGCACTACGGCGCCGCCCAGGCTCTCAAATCGGTGTCGCTGCAATGCAGGGCCGGGCGCATTACCGCTGTCCTGGGCCGCAATGGCGTCGGCAAGTCGTCAACCCTGCGCGCCATTACCGGCGTGCACAATATCTCGGCTGGCGACATTCGCTTTGGCGATGATGTTCTGCGCAAGGCGCCACCTTACAAGCGTGCGCGCATGGGGATCGGCTATGTGCCACAGGGACGCGAGATATTTCCCCTGCTGACGGTCCGCGAGAACCTAGAGACAGGCTATGCAGGGCTCAAGCGCGCCGACCGCAACATCCCTGACTATATCTTCGACCTTTTCCCCGTGCTCAAATCCATGCTGGGGCGGCGTGGTGGAGACCTGTCCGGCGGCCAGCAACAGCAATTGGCCATCGGCCGCGCACTGGTCACGCGCCCAAAGGTGCTTGTGCTCGATGAGCCCACTGAAGGCATCCAGCCCTCCATCATCAAGGACATCGGTCGCGCGCTTCAATTTCTGCGCGACGAAAAGGGCATGACCATCCTGCTTGTCGAGCAATTCCTCGACTTCTGTCGCGAAATTGCCGACGATATATATGTCATGGATCGGGGTGAGATCCAGCATGCCGGCCCTGCCAGCGATCTCGATCTTGCTGAGGTACGACGCCACCTGATGGTTTAGAAACGGCAAACGCCCGGCCGAAGCCGGGCGTTCAATTGTGGATTGATTACATCGATATTGGACAGATTATTCAGTTACCAACCCAGCGTCCATGCAACCCTGCAGGTCGATCGTGCTCATATCGACGGTCGTCAGGGCCTGATCGGTACCATTTGGCGCAGGCTCGCTTTCGGACGAGTTGGCGCCAGCCGAAGCTGCCTCATCGTCATCGCCTGCTGGCTCTGTCAGGGTGTCGTCCTGCAATTGCTGGCAATAAGCAGTCACGCGTGGCAAGTCTTCATCACTGACAGTAACCCCGCCAACAGAAGTTTCGGCAACAGCAGCGCCGCAGAAGCCAAGCGCAACAGCAAGAGCGGTAGCAGAAACAATATTAGTGAAACGCATTTTTCTAAGCCTTTGTTTTTTTGTGGTCATAGAGCGTTTGCTCACAGTAGGAATGATTGAGCGTGGGAAAAGTTGCTGGATCGTCAAATTTGTCTGATCACGTTTTTTTGCCCACCCCGCAACCCGCGCTGCAGCGAGCTCGCGGCTCCGGCCGCATCAGCACCAAACAGGCAAATCACGTCACGCGGCTGGATCGGCTTTTCCAGGAGGGCTGCGCCAAGATCCGTCTGCCACATACCCACTCCAACGCGCTTGAGGCCGTCCTGATCAATACCGCCGGCGGCCTGACTGGCGGCGACCAAATGGATTGGACTGCCCAGATTGCCGCCCATGGCAAAGTGGTACTGACCACCCAGGCGTGTGAGCGCATCTATCGCTCGCTGGGCAGCGCGGCCCGAGTTCGTACCCGACTGCATGTCGGAACCGATGCTCATCTGGACTGGATGCCGCAGGAAACAATTCTGTTTGCCGCCAGCCAGCTCGACCGTCGCATTGAAATCGATCTGGCGGATGGCGCCAGTCTCACCGCCGTCGAGGCTATTCTGCTTGGACGCGATGCCATGGGCGAACTCGCCCTGGATGCCCGGCTCCGTGACAACTGGCGTGTTCGGCGCAACGGCCGGCTTATTCATGCTGAAGCCACCCGCCTCGACGGTTCGGCAGCCGAACGCAGTGGCCTGTCACTGCTCGCCGGCAAACGTGCCTTTGCCACCGTGCTGCACATCGCGCCCACGGCCGACGCGTGCACCGCCCGCCTCAATCGCTTGCGCTCCATCCTGCCCCAGGATGGCCGCATTGCCGCAAGCGCCAATGGCGAACGGCTGGTCGTCCGCGCATTGGCGCAAACAGGCCTTGCGTTACGGCACCTGATCGTTCCAATTTTGGCTGAGCTCTCGGGCGCCGGCACGCTGCCGCGCCTCTGGCACCTATAGGACCCGCCATGAACCTGACCCCGCGTGAAAAAGACAAACTGCTGATCGCCATGGCCGCCATCGTGGCCCGCAAGCGCCTTGAGCGCGGCGTCAAGCTCAACCACCCCGAGGCGATTGCTCTGATTACCGACTTTGTCGTCGAAGGAGCCCGTGACGGCCGCCCGGTCGCCGAGCTGATGGAGGCGGGCGCCCATATCATCAGCAGGGCGCAGGTC
>CAXBKI010000315.1:0-4340 GCA_963975955.1 uncultured Devosia sp. | reverse complement strand
AGCCTGGCGCAAGGCGCCAAAATGGGTGGTGTCGAGCACGTTGAAAAGCGTCGGGCCCAATGCCACGATTGTCGGCCCCGATCTCGATGCGGCAGTGCGCCGGCTGAAGGCCGAAGTGCATGGCGAAATCGAAGTGGGCGGACCCAAGCTCGCGCAACGCCTTACCGAACTGGGCCTGATTGACGAGTACCGCATTTACCTGCACCCGGAGGTCCTTGGCCACGGCACCCCGTTCTTCGCTGCTGCCCGTCAGCCCTTGCGACTGGCCGGCAGTGAACTCATCGATGATAACGTGATCCGGCTGAGCTACGTCCCCTGATGTCTGGTTTCATGACCCAGCCGCCACACCGGACCGTCGTCATCTGAGCTCGCAGCGGCCGCACCGAACCTGTTTCCGCCGGTCGAAAACCGAGCCTGGTGCGGTCGTTCATGCTCTGAGCGAGCGTTCCTGAAAGTTGTCATTCCCCCTTGGCTGGCCAAATTTCAAAAACCGGGCTGGTTGCCAGCCGGTCTGGGCTTGGCAAGTGCCGCCCCACCAGGTCAGAACTACCGGGACGCATCGATGCACCACCCAAAGTCATTGGCATTGAACCAGGGCCCGTATTGCTGGAAGAGGGCGTCAGCCGCGCAGGCATGCACGTCGAGAATAAAGGCGTCTTCGTTCAGAAGCCACTCGCCTGCCAGCAGGACGAGAAAGCCGGATGCCACACCAAACATGGCAACGGGCATCATTCGTTGTGCAGTGAATTTTGCTGGCAATCGCGAAGCAGCTTTCAGGCAAAGCGCTGCCATGGCGGTTACAACTGACACGCCCAGCAGGCAGAGCGTTACTTTAATCATCAGGCTGAAAGCATACTCTATTCCCCGCTCGTTTTCGAGCGAGCCAACTGCCCACCACAGATAGAAAAATGCGAGCGCTGCGCCGGCACACAGGATGAGTTTGATGCTCCAGCCTGCGGCGCTTCGCGACGCCAGCCCGACGGCCGCGCCGGTGGCTGCCATGGCAAAGCTGAAAGACGTGAAAGCAACGACCAAAACCAGAACCATCAGGCCCATGACAAGGGGGAGAATGATGATCATCCGGCTGGCTCCAGGTGCTTGGTCTTCAATGGCTTATCGGGAATTTCAATAAGCTATTGCAACGCTCTGGGTCGCACAATGCCGAGGTGCAATCATGAGTACCAGAAAGTTCAGTTGGCCGCCCCATTGCAACTCTGAAGGACCACAATGGGGACGTGTGTCGATCGGCCATTTTGGGGCGCGTTGCCGTCCGGCCGCCTGCCACCCCACCGTTGCCGGTCAGGAACCGACCCCATTGTTGCCCTTCCGGCATCGATCATGGCCTCCAAAACCTGCCGGTCATGCAGAGACAGGATGAACTGAAACCAAGTTCCTATGCGATGGGGTCAGAGTTTTCGCGTGGCTCGGCGAGCAATGCCGCCATTGCGTTTAGGCCGAAGTCATAGACGTTTGTACGGTCCAGCGTACCACCGCAGGCGGGATAGAATGCATTGGCTTCGGCATTGCCATTGTAGGTCTTGACCGTCAGAAAGCGATAGCCGCGTTCTTGTGCAACACCGGCCATGGTTCGCAGAAGTGCTCGCGCTAGCCCATTGCGACGGAAATCGGGACGCACGTAAAGGTCCACGACTTCCAGCAACGGCTTTCCGTACTGCATGGTGTAGCCAACAGTCCATAATGCATAGCCCGCAGGCACGTCGCCAATACGAGCAATCTTTCCGAAGACAAGCGGATGGGACGAGAACATCACCTCGGCCAAGCCATCAATGGTCAGGTCCGGTGGGGGCTCGCCTTCGTGCAAGCTTAGTTTGATTCCCATAGCGACAATATCGTGGAGGTCGGCAGGTGTGATGGATGCTATCGACAGGGTCATCGCGTCCTCCGATTTCATGTCAGATTTTCACTGCCAGTGCTGTCATGGCCCTTGCACCTTCGGGATTGCAATGAAGTGACGGCATTGTCGGGGGTCTCACTTCAATCGCTGCAGCTTCCCGTGCGTCCGCTTAGTCCAAATATGGCGCAACAACAGACGGGCCCCTTCCGACCCCATTGCGGTCGTTCGATTGCAGTTTTCGGTTGCCCGAAAGCAGACATGGATCGACAGCTGCCTCGAAATCATCGAACTGTTAGTTAGCATCACACTTGCTAAACGGTAATACCGCCAAGGGTGTGCTGACGCTGTTGAAAGAATGTCAAAGTGTGATGTCTAGGAGGTCAGACGCGCCGCGCTCGGCCTGGCGACTCATGCGGGCGCCGTCCAACCGTCCAGATGGTCGTAAATCCGATCGCGGAGGCGCCTGACTCCTTCGTTCACCTTGGCCATGCTTTCGGCGGTCTCGCCCGTGCTTTCGAGCAGCGCATCTGCGAGGCACCCGCCTTTCATCTGCATGGCCTTGCCCTGGTCCGTCAACGCCACGATGACCTGTCGTTCGTTGTCGGGATTGCGCGTACGGCGGACCAGTTGGGCGACTTCCAGGCGCTTCAGCACTGGTGTCAGCGTGCTGGATTCGAGGGCAAGCTTTTCGGCAATGCCGCCAACGGACTGGCTATCCTCGTCCCAAAGGACGTTGAGGATCAGAAACTGAGGATAGGTCAGGCCAAGTTCGTCGAGCAACGGCTTGTAAAGCCGTTGGATGGCGATGCCGGCCGTATAGATTGCGTAACAAGGCTGATGCACTAGTGCGACGGGCGGATTGGCGCTCATAACAAATCTCCAACGTTCTCCCATCAACCGGGAACCTAATGTATATCGCGATAAATTATTGAATTTCAAGTGTCTGAATGGATGTGGCGAGGGTTCCTAGAAAGCCCCCGCCGCTAGCTTCCAGTCGCGAACAATGAGGTCTTGAGCTGGCTTTATAAGTTTGGCTCAACGGCAATATCGAGTTCGCCGCCGACCTGCACGGCTTTGGTCTGCTTATCGAAGACGCAGACAATGGCGGCCGGGTGCCCCGTGCCGACTTCGCCGCTGACGATGGCGAGGCCATAGCTTTCGCTGCCGAATGGATCGACGGTGGCCCGAGCATTTTCCAGCATGCCGCTCGTCGCCTCAAGGCAGCTTTGTTCGACTTCCGCGGCAAACTCTGCCCAGGCGTCGTCAGAAGAGGCAAAGGCCGGCAGGGCGGGCAGAAAGGCGAGAGAGACGAGAACGAGGCGCTTGAGCATGCATCGATTCCTTTGAAGAGATCGATCGCCCATTGAACAGCTTATCTTGGCAGCTTGAGGGCGCTTCCGGGAGACGGGATGGGCACAGGCGGGCTGGCCCATCCCGGCTTGGGTGCTCACTGGGCGGCCGCCATGGCGGTCTGGGCTGCAGTGTTGATGGTATCCGCCACAACCTCGGGCTGGGTCATGAACAGAGCATGGCTGGCGGAGACTTCGGTGACGGTCGCGCCGATGCGCTCAGCCATATGGCGCAGCATGGCCAGGTCGAAGGCGTGATCTTCCGTTGCGATCACTGCCCAGCTGGGCTTAGTACGCCAGGCGGCGTTTTCCAGCACCGTGCCGAAGACCGACATGTTGATCGGCACCTGCGAGTCGCGCATGAAGGCGGCATCGGCGTCGCTGGTGTCATGCGCAAAGCCGGCCTTGAACTTGTCGGCATTGATATAGCCAAAGCCGTCCGGGCCGACATCGATGACGAAATCCGGCGTCGGGGCGAAGCCTTCATACTGCTGCGCCGTGGTCTCGCCAGCATCGGGCGACAGGGCCGACACATAGACCAGGCCGGTGACATTGGGGTGAATTCCGGCTTCGGTGATCACCGACCCGCCCCAGGAGTGACCAACCAGAATTGTGGGGCCGGTCTGCAGATCGAGCACGCGGCGGGTTGCGGCCACATCGTCGGCCAGGGACGTCAGCGGGTTCTGGACGATCGTGACCTTGTAGCCACGCGCGGTCAGGTTGTCGTAGACACCGCGCCATCCCGAGCCGTCGGCGAAGGCGCCGTGCACCAGCACCACGTTGCGAATGGCTTGGTCTGAGGAAATATGGTCCTGCGCATAGACGGCCGCCGGCATGGAGATTGCCGCGGCGGCGGTAGCGGCGAGCAGGGTCTTGGTGATCGAGGTCATTTGTGTCTCCTGTTTGATATTTGATATCGCGCTAATTGTTATCGCGATATATGATATTTGGCATAGGTATTTTGACCTGTCCAGCACTTTCTTTATCGCGATATATGTTTTTGCAATCTGAGGTCGCTCGGGTTTGCTTTTGACCCGTCGTGCAGACCGGTGCGCGACCGTGTCAGGCGGTGGGGATGGTGCCGCCGTCGATCACATGCTCGGTCCCGGTGATGGATGACGCCCGATCCGAAGCGA
>CAXBKI010000314.1:0-4357 GCA_963975955.1 uncultured Devosia sp. | reverse complement strand
TCCATGTCGGCCTGGTTGTACGGCATGCCGGTGCCGAAAATGCCCTGCCCCGGATCATTGATGGCCCGGGCGATCTCCTTGAACTCCTCGATGGACTGCGGAAGCGCATCATAGCCGGCGGCCTCGAGCAGGTCGGTGCGGTAATGCATCATCCACGGGCGGGTGTAGAACGGGATGCCATAGACCGATCCGTCCTTGGCGGTCACGAAGGCCTTGATGTTGTCATTCCAGCCGCCATCTGCCTGCTCCATGCGGGCGTAGAGCTCGGCAACGATGGGGTGAACCTTGCCCGGATCGTTGAACTTGGCGGCATCGGCCGTGCCGGACTGGAAGATATCGGGCAGCGTGTCGGTTTCCAGCGCCGTGTTGCGGCGGGCGCGGCCGGTATCATTGTCCGGGGTCAGCTCGACCTCGACGCGGATCCCCATCTCGGCGGCGACTTTTTCGAACATCACCGGCAGATAGGCATTCCATGCGGGAACGTAGTCCTCCCCCATCCAGATGCGCAGCAGGGGTGCGTCCTGGGCAACCACGGGCAAAGAGCGGGTCGCGGCCAGAAATCCTGCGAAGGCGGCCGAGCGGCCGGCCCAGGTCAGAAAGCCGCGCCGGTTGGTCAGGCGATTGTAAAGGTGCGTAGGCGACGACAAAGACATATTAGTTCCTCCCTAATAAGCCTTTCATACTATCAATTAAATGACGCTGCAATATCAAAAACCCCCCAGAGTCCTCCAAAATAGACTTAATTTTGCCCCTTGTGACGACAATCCATCGTGATATGAGAGTTATTGATAGTATCAATGGGAATGGCGCGCATGACGGTTCGGGGTGGTGAAGTGAAATGGCAGGGGCTGAGCAAGCTTGGGTTTGGCGGGGCGGCCATCGGGCTGACCAATTATATGGGTCGCTATGACGCGACTGCGCCGGAGAACCGGGCTACCGCCGTCGCCGCCGTGCGGCGTGCCGTCGAGCTGGGGATCAACTATTTCGACACCGCCCCCGGCTATGGCGGCGGTCTGTCGGAGGAACTGGTCGGCGAAGCCTTGCAGACCGTGACGCAGCCCCATTTTCTGGCCACCAAGGTCTCCATGACCGCCCCCGAAGGGCTGCGCGCATCGGTGGAGAACAGCCTGAAGCGCCTGCTGCGCTCACGGGTGGATCTGTTGCAGCTGCACGGATCGAGCTACACCGCCGATCAGGTCGCGGAAATCCTGCGACCGGGTGGAACCCTGGATCAGCTGGCAAAAATGCGCGACGAAGGCTTGTTCACCCATATTGGCTTCACGACGGAGGACAATAATGCCGGCGCCTACCAGCTCATCGAGTCGGGCGGATTTGATGCCATTCAGCTGGCCTACAACCTTATCCTGCAGCCCCCCTATGAGCCGACGCGTCCCTTTGGCAGCCTCTACGAGGCGAAGAAAAGAGGCATGCTGACCGTGACCATGCGAACGGCAACCTCGGGCATTTTCCAGCGCTGGGTGCAGCTGGCCAATCCTGACAATACCTTTGACTATTCTCCGAGCCTGATTCAGTTCGTGCTCTCCAACAAGCTGGTCGATATTGCCCTGGTCGGCATGCGGACCCCGGACATGGTGGAGTCATCGGTCGATATCTGGCGCAACGAGGCCGGCCGCATCGACGTCGATGCACTGTGGAACCGGTACGAGTAGCCCAAATCGCCTGAGTGGCTTATGACTTGCGAACCATCGTCGGCCGGAAGATCAAGGAAATAGACAAGCATGGATCACGGTCTTAAGGATCAGGCGTCGCACAGCGCTGACACCGCACCGAAGGTCGCAGTGGTGCAGTCGCCGTTCGACGACTATGTCCGCAAGTACGGGACCATCCAGCGTCGCGGCGTATTTGGCTATTTTGTCCACGATCTCGGACGGCGCATTGTGGGGGGCGAATTCCTGCCCGGCGCCAATTTGCCCAACGAGCCGGAACTGGTCGAACAGTTTGGCATCAGCCGAACCGTTGTCCGCGAAGCGATGAAGTGCTTGGCCGGAAAGGGCCTCGTCGAGATCAAGACCAAGATCGGCACCAGAGTCAAGGAGCCCAAACTCTGGCACCATCTAGACCCCGATGTGATGGTCTGGCACTACGAAACCGGCCCCTCGGTCGAAATCATGAAGTCGATAAAGGATTTGCGCCGGGTGCTGGAGCCCGAGGCAACGGCCCGCGCCGCGGTGCGGGCGACGGCCGAAGACATCGAGCGCATTTCTGCGGCCTATGAGGCGATGGTGCGCACCTTGGGCGATGTGAATGCCAACTCCGATGCCGATCTGCGCTTCCATTCGGCCATTTTCGCGGCGACGCAGAATCCGATCTATGCCCAGCTCATCGATCTGATCGGTGTGGCGATCTATGCGAACCGGGCCATATCGAGCCAAGAGGTGGTCGCCGAAGGTCAACGCGCCTCGATCCCCTGGCACAAGAGCGTGGTGGATGCGATCATTGCCCGGGATCCCGAAGCCGCCCTGCAGGCGTCGCATCGCCTGATCGATTCCTGGCGTATCAACCGCTACGATTTCTAGCCAAGCCGCACTTACGCCGATCCGGCGCAAACGCCAGTCCCGGCGGATTTCACTGCCGGTCCATCTTGATTCATAATATCAAACGATGATAATGCGGGGCACCATTTTTGGGGAGGTTATCTATGGACGAGCAATTTCGCGTCGGCATCGTCGGCTGCGGCAATCACATGTATGAATTCCTGCTGGGCACCCTGAAATGGACCCCGCAAGCCCAGGTGGTGGCGGCATGCGACACGGACAGCGCCAAGCTCGCCCGGCTGACCCGCATCTACAATGTGCCGGGGCGCTACACCGATCTGGCGGCCATGCTGGCCACGGAGAAACTCGATGCGGTGATCATGGCCGTGGGCCATCTGAGCAATGCGCCCCTGATCAGGGCCGCCCTGGAAGCGGGCGTGCACGTCTTCGTCGAAAAAACCCCGTGCAACAGCGCTGCGGAAATCGAGGAGCTGATCGCCATCCAGAAGGCCAGCGGCAAGTCGGTAATGGTCGGCTTCAACCGACGCTACATGACCGGCTATGCATTGGCGCGCGAGGTTTCGCAGCGACCCGAATTCGGTCCGGTGCGGATGTACCACTCACAGTTCCACACCACGCCCTATCGCAATGAAACCATCTTCAAGGTCAACCATGTGATCCATCATCTGGATCTGGCCCGCTTCCTGATGGGCGAAATAACCCTGACCCATGTCGATCGGGTGGCCGTCGATGACCGGCGCGTTGGCTACAACATCAACTTCGTCTCGCCCCAGGGTGGTATCGGCGTCATCCAGTCGGCGTCCATGCTCGACGAGATCTATCCCATGGAACGGCTCGAGCTGGTCGGCAATGGCCGCAATGTCGTGGTCGACAATATCAAGACCTTTACCTACAACCGCCCGCCCGTCATGCGGAAGGACGCCTACCGGCCGGTATCGATGGACGATGCGGGTGACGCCCTGTCCTGGAACCCCAGCCACGGCTTCTACCCGCGCTTCAGCCACCACGGCTATGAGGTCGAGCTGCGGCACTTCTTTGACTGTCTTGCGGCAGGAAAGCCGCCCCAGCCCGGGCTGGACGATTCGCTTTTGACCATGCGCCTGCTCGACTCCATGGAAGGCCTGCTGGCGGGCTCGCAAGGCCAGGCCAGCGCCGCTTAGGCGCTGCTCCGGCGGTTTCGCAGAGCGGACCGTCGGCTTACACACCAGAGCTGCGAGCGCCTGGAGAACCGGCCGCCCTGGCGGCCGGTTCCTCGATACTGCCAGCGGTGACAGGCTTCACCGCCGGGAAAGGGCGATCATCTGTTCAGCGCCTCGGTGGCCGCAATGGCCGCCATGTTGACGATGCCACGGCTGGTGACCGTTGGCGCCAGAATATGCGCCGGCTGGCGTGTGCCCATCAGAATGGGCCCAACAGGCAGTGCATTGTTGAGTTCCTTGAGCAGCGTTGTCGACAGATTTGCCGCTTCCAGATTGGGGAAGATCAGCAGGTTCGCCTCGCCCTTCAGAGTGGAATTGGGCACATAGCGCTCGCGCAGGCCCTCATTGATCGCCAGATCGCCCTGCATTTCGCCCTCCACCACCAGATCGGGCGCAACGGCCTTGAGCGTCTCATAGACCACGCGCATCTTCTCGCTGGTGGCGCCGTCGCGCGAACCAAAGTTGGAATAGCTCAGCAGCGCGACCCTGGCGTCGATGTTGAAGCGCCTGAGGTGGTCGCGGGCCTGCAGCGTGATGGCCACGATTTCATCGGCCGAGGGGTCGATGTTGACATAGGTGTCGGCCAGGAAGAACACACCCCGGCTCATCACCAGCATCGAGAGCGCCGAAAGCTGGCTCGAG
>CAXBKI010000313.1:0-4359 GCA_963975955.1 uncultured Devosia sp. | reverse complement strand
CGAGACCGGCTCGTCGGCGACGATGAAATCGGGTTCGACGGCGAGGGCGCGGGCAATGCCGATGCGCTGGCGCTGGCCACCGGAAAATTCATGCGGGAAGCGGCGGGCATATTCGGGGGAGAGGCCGACAAGTTCGAGCAGTTCGGCCACGCGATCCTGCCGCTGCCGGCCGCGCGGGAAACCGCGGGCATTGAGCGCTTCGCCGATGATGGCATCGACACGCAGGCGCGGATTGAGGCTCGAGAACGGGTCCTGAAAAATGATCTGCAGGCGCTGGCGATAGGTGTTCATCTGCTTTTCGCTGAGCGAGAACAGATCGACGCCATCGAACATGGCCTTGCCGCCGCTTGGCTCGGTGAGGCGCAGGATGGAGCGGCCGGCAGTGGTCTTGCCGGAGCCGGACTCGCCGACAAGGCCAACCGTGGTGCCGCGGCGAATATCGAAGCTGACATCTTCGACAGCGCGAACGACCCTGCCGCCACGCCCGGGAAAGTGCTTCTGCAGGCCCTGCACGCTCAGCAGGACGGGGGCTTCTGCCTCAAGGGTGCTCATATTTCAGCGCTCCTTATGCAGCGGGAAAAGCTGCCTTCCGCAGTGGGCAGCAGCGGCGGCACACCGGCGCTGCAGGGCGGAATGGCATAGCCGCAACGGGGCTCGAAGGAGCAACCGGGCGGCAGGTTGGTGATGGGCGGCACGCTGCCCGGAATGGAATAGAGCGCGCGGCGTTCCCCATCCTCGGCCAGGTCGCGCGATGCGTTGGGCGTACACGCCAGCAGGCCCTTGGTGTAGGGATGGCGCTGATGGGCAAACAGCGCATTGACGCCGGCATGTTCGACCACGCGCCCGGCATACATCACCACAACCTCATGGGCGATTTCGGCCACGACGCCCAGATTGTGGGTGATGAACAGGATGCTCATGTTCATTTCCGCCTGCAGCCGGCGGAGCAGCTCGAGGATCTGCGCCTGGATGGTAACGTCGAGCGCCGTGGTAGGCTCATCGGCGATCAACAGGGACGGATTGCAGGACAGCGCCATGGCGATCATGACGCGCTGGCGCATGCCGCCAGACATGTGGTGCGGATAATCGTCCAGCCGGTTGGCGGCATCGGGAATTTCCACGTGCTGCAGCATTTCGAGCGCCCGCTTGCGCGCGTCAGTACGGCTGATGTCCTCGTGCAGCGAAATCATCTCGCCGATCTGGTCGCCGACGGTAAACAGCGGATTGAGGCTGGTCATCGGCTCCTGGAAGATCATCGCAATCTCCCGGCCGCGCACCCTGCGGAATTCGCGCTGGCCGAACCGGGCCAGATCGGAGACATGGCCATCGCGGTGACGGAACAGCACCTCGCCACCGGCAATGGCGCCGGGCCGGGCAAGCAGGCCCATTATCGACAGGCTGGTGACGGACTTGCCGGAGCCAGATTCCCCGACAACGGCAAGCGTCTTGCCACGCTCGAGATCGAAAGTGACGCCATCGACGGCCTTGGCAGTGCTGCGGCGGGTGGTGAACCACGTCCGCAGGTCACGCACGGACAGGATCGCTTCTGGCGCCATCTGGGTCATGAAGTCCACCCGCAATGGGGGCATTTGTGGCCGGCGGCGCCGGCGGCGATGGGCACGTGCCGATGCGCGGAAATGGCTTCGGCACCCAGGATCGCGTAGCGCGGTTCGAACATCTGGTGGAGCGTCGAGGGGACGCCATCGGAGTCCTGGACCGTGATGGTCTCGTCAACCAGGTCGAACAGCGTGAATTCTGCGGGCTTGCCTTTGGCCAGGAGATTGTCGATCGGCTTGTTGATGGCCTTGCGCGGCGCGGTGGTGGAGGCCACGACCACATCCTCGAAATCCATGCCCAGCGAAAGCAGCTTGGACATGGTGGTGCCCAAGTCCCAGACCGCATTGTCGAGCGAGCGATTGTGCAGATCGGTCGAAATGGTGGTCGGCTTGAGGCCCCTGGACAGCGCGACCCGGCCCACCTCGAAGGAGAAGGATGCCCCGCCATGGCCGATATCGAGCACGATGCCGCGCTCGGCCGCTTCCCTGGCGAGGTAATACAGATCCTCATCCTCGATGATCGAGCCGCCGGCCTTGCCATTGAAACAATGGGTGACGATGTCGCCTTCGGTGAGCAGCGGCAGGATATCGTCATAAAGCGGCGGGGGCTCGCCGACATGGACCATGAGCGGCAGCTTGAGAATGCGGCCGAGCTTTTTGGCCAGCTTGACCGGCACGAGGTCCCAGCCGCCGGTGATCACGGCACTGGCGCGCACCTTGAGCCCGACAATGACGTCGCGATTGACTTCGACCGTGGCGATGATGCGATCGAGATCGATGGAGCGCATGTCCATGAGTTCGCTGACGCGATTGCAGGCCACCAGCCCGATCGAGCCGAGATTGAGGAAAGCGTAGATGTTTTCCCTGGCCGGCTCGATGATGAATTCGCGCAGGCCAATGAAATTGCCTTCACCCGCCGAGCCGGCGTCGACGATGGTGGTTACGCCGCGCGCGGCGCCGCCTTCCTCGGGCTTGATCGAGATGTCGGTGCCGCCATACCAGACATGGGCGTGAAGATCGGTCCAGCCCGGCGACATCCAGGCCCCTTTGGCGTCGACGATCTGAACATCGTCGCCGACCGAAAGCCCGGCGCCGGTGTCCAGGATCGCGCCGTTCCTGTCGACCAGCACGTCCAGCAGTGGCGGCAGGCCGGGCATGGCAAACCCGATCGGTTTGGCGCCGCGAACCAGCAGGCGCGATGAGCTCGGTAGAAATTTGTTGTTGATCATCAGATATCCTTCGCCAGACGCGGATCGAGCAGATCGCGCAGGCCGTCGCCGACAAGTTGAAGAGAAAGCACGGTGAGCACGATGGCGCCGCCGGGAAACCACATGATCCAGGGCGCCGCATCCAGATATTGCCGGCCCACCGAAATCATCGTGCCCCAGGTCGGGATGTCGGGCGAAATGCCGACACCGAGGAAGGACAGCCCTGCCTCAGCCAGAATGGAAGACGAGAAGATAAACGTCGCCTGCACCAGCAGCGGCGAGGCGACATTGCGCAAGACGTGCCGGACCAAAATGATGTGGGTCGGCACTGCGAGGGCGCGCGCCGCCTCGACATAGGGCAGTTCGCGCACCACCAGGGTCGATGCGCGGACGACGCGGGCGAGGCGTGGCGCATAGACCAGGCCCAGCGCGATGACGACATTGTTGGCCGAAGGCCCGAGAGCCGCCACCAGCGCAATGGCAAGCAGGATATCGGGGAAAGCCATCATGGCATCGATCAGCCGCGAAATCGGCGCATCGGCCCGGCGGAAGAAGCCGGACACCAGCCCGAGGATCACGCCGATGATCGAGGCCAGGATCACCACGGCCACCGCCACGGTGAGCGAGGTCCGGCCGGAATAGAGAACGCGGGTAAACACATCGCGGCCCATGTCGTCGGTGCCGAAGAAGTGGACGAGAGATGGCCCCTGCAGGCGGTTGGCAACGGCCAGCTGGGTCGGCGAGTATGGGGCGATCCAGGGCGCGAGGATCGACAGCACGGCGATGATGACAATGACCATCAGGCCCACAAAGGCCGTCGGCCGGCGGGCGAGCCGCAGCAGGACATTGGGCTCGCGATGCGGCATGGCAGCGGACACGGCGGCCATCAGTACCGCACCCGCGGATCGACGGCGAGATAGAGCATGTCGATGATGAAGTTGATCAGCACGTAAAGCCCGGCAACAATCAGCAGCGCGCCCTGGATGACCGGGTAATCGCGGCGCAGGACTGCGGAGACGATGAGACTGCCAACGCCCGGCAGGCCGAACACGGTTTCGGTGACGATGGCGCCCGAAATCAACAGTGCGGCGGTGAGGCCGACAACGGTGAGAATGGGGATGAGCGCGTTCTTGAGGGCGTGACGCAGCACGACGCGCCGCTCGCTCATGCCCTTGGAGCGGGCCGTGCGCACATAATCGTCGTTGAGCACATCGAGCATGCTGGCGCGGGTGAAGCGCGTGATCAGTGCCGAGCTGACCAGGCCCAGCGAGAAGGCGGGCAGGACGAGGTGATGCATGCGCTCGGCAAAGCTGGCGCCCGGACCGCCATAGCCGGAGGTATCGAACCAGCCCAGCTTGACGGCAAAGAACTGCATCAGGATCAGGGCCAGCCAGAAGCTGGGGACGCTGGCGGCGACCATGGAAATCGTGGTCATGGCCTGATCGAACACGGTGCCGCGCAGATAGGCGGACATGATGCCCACCGGCAGCGCAATGGCCGTGGCGATCGCCAATGAGAAGATGGTCAGGAAGAAGGTGGGCTCGGCGCGGTTGAGCAGAGCCTCGGAGACCGGAATATTGAGGAAGATCGACTGT
>CAXBKI010000312.1:0-4391 GCA_963975955.1 uncultured Devosia sp. | reverse complement strand
TTTCGGGTTCCCCCCAGGTGGATTTGCATGCCAGTGCGGCCGAGCTGGCCGAGCATATGGCGGTGAGCAAGAAGGTGGCCGGACCGCTCGACATTCATTTTCTCGGCCTGGGCGTGACGCCGCTGTGGTCGGTCGATGAGATCCGCCCGATGCCCAAATCGCGCTACGCCATCATGAAGCCCTATATGGAAAAGGTCGGTACGCTCGGCACATCGATGATGTTCCGCTCCTGCACCGTGCAGTCCAATCTCGATTTTTCCAGCGAAGCCGACATGGTCAAGAAGCTGCGCGTGGCCGTGGCCCTGCAGCCGGTGGCGACCGCGCTGTTTGCCAATTCGCCCTTTGTCGATGGCCGTGACAGCGGCTATCTCAGCTTCCGCAGCCATATCTGGCTCAACACCGATGACGCCCGCACCGGCATGCTGCCCTTTGCCTTCGACGAGGGTTTTGGCTTCGAGCAATATGCCGATTATGCGCTGGATGTGCCGATG
The DNA here is from genome assembly GCA_963975955.1 of uncultured Devosia sp. Lineage (GTDB taxonomy): Bacteria > Pseudomonadota > Alphaproteobacteria > Rhizobiales > Devosiaceae > Devosia. Next base: position 3,900 of record CAXBKI010000312.1, on the reverse strand, counting down.
TATTTCGTCATCCGCGATGGCGAATATGTCAACGTGGCCGGCGAGAGCTTCCGCGACTTCCTGCGCGGCGAGCTGCCGCAACTGCCGGGCGACAAGCCCACCATCAAGGATTGGGAAGATCACCTGTCGACGATTTTCCCCGAAGTCCGGCTCAAGCAGTTCCTTGAGATGCGCGGCGCCGATATGGGCGACGAGAAATCGGTAACGGCGCTTTCGGCCTTCTGGACCGGGCTGCTCTATGACGACGTGTCGCTCGAAGCGGCCTATGAGATGATCAAGCCCTGGAGCGCGCAGCAGCGCGAGGAGATGCGCCGCGACGTGCCGCGCACCGGCCTGATGACCCCGCTCGATCGCACCAATGTCTATGATTTTGCCGCCCAGGCAGTGGGTATTGCCGAAGCCGGCCTGGTGCGGCGCAATCGGCTGAACGCCGCCGGCCAGGATGAAACCATCCATCTGGCGCCGCTTGAGCAGACCATCCGCCTGTCAAAGTCGCCCGCAAAGCGCTGGCTCGAGAAATTCCATGGCGAGTGGGCCGGCGATCTGACACGGATATTCAAAGAAGCCGAGATGTAGGCCGGCCTCCGTCCGCTACTCCTTGACGCGGATCTGCGACACCAGCGCCAGCAGGTCCATGGCCCCGTCCATGCCCAGCTTTTGATACACGGCCTTGCTGTGGGTTCTGACGGTCTCCTTGGAGAGCGCCAGGCTGCTGGCCACGTCGGCGTAACTGCCGCGATGATTGACGAGGGCGGCGGCGACCTTGGCCTGGCTGGGCGAGAGGTCATAGAGCTGCTTGAGCATCTCGATCGACGGCGCCAGATTGGGTCGCGGCTCGGACAGGATGACAACCGCCGCGCCGCCGTGAATGAAGTCATGGGCCACGCCGCGCACCGGCAGGACATGCACCACGATGGGAGCACCCGCCAGGTCCGGCGCCGCGAGCGGGAACGAGGCGGTCACCCCGGTCCACAGGTCGGGCCGCAGCCGCGCCAAGGCATTTTGGAGAAGCCGGTCGGCCCGCGGGGCAGTGAAGCGCAGCCGGTTTCTGGCGTCCTGCGCCACCTGGGGAATCAGCTTTTCAAAGAGGGGATTTGCCGACAGCAGGGTGCGATTATGGGCGACCACCGCCGCCGGGATCCCGAGCATCTGCAGCATGCTCGTGGTATTGGCATATTCGCGGAACAGGACCTCCGAGGCAAAGCTGATCGAGCGGCTGATGTCACCATAGAAGTGGTTGAACAGCTCGATCTCGCTTTTGGAGAACGGCCCGGTCGCTTTGCTCCGCTCCATGGAAAACACCAGCTTGCCCCCGATGGGCAGGTCGAGGATCGTGCCTAGGGAGGCGCCGAAATCCCACTTCTCCCAGAAAACGGTGAACCATTCATAGGCCTGCCTTTCGACGTCCGTGAACAGGTCCCGATCGTGCTGGAAGTGGGTCTGGCCCGACGCCATTGCCCGCATGATCTGCGGATTGTCTATGCCCCATCCTTCGCTGGCGAAGGCCTGCATGGCCTCGGCCAGCGCGGGGCTGCTGGCATTGTATCCCGCCGGGCTGTTGATGGAGACCAGTACGCCGCCGCGCGCATCGACCAGGCTGGAGGCGGCATCGAGAAAGGTTTCCCAGCGTTCGGGCACTATAGCGGCCTCATAGGCCAAGTCACTCAGAGTCTGCTCGACCATTCGAACCGCGTCTCCCGAGATTTACCATGCCTGCAAGCAGCCCATACAATCACCCTGCAGGGTGATCTCCCCGCGCCCCCGCTTGCCTAGTTTGCGCCGCGACGGGAGATACACATGACATCTAGGGCAAAAGGCTGGCTGATCGCCATTTCCATTTCAGCAATACTCTGGATTGCAATCATCTGCACGGTAAAGTTCGTGCTGAAACTACTATAGAATACAAAACCATAGCAACTACTGACAACCGGCCATGTATTAGCACAGCAGACCGCTTCGGTGGAACACTGACCTGACGTTGCACACAGCCACTTGCCACGTCTGGTTGCGTAGTGCATCACGCGCCCAACAAGCGCGGAGACATGAGCATGCGGGTTCTGGTGATCGGTTCGGGTGGGCGCGAGCATGCCCTGGCATGGAAAATCGCCCAGTCGCCGCTGCTGAGCAAGCTGTTCATCGCCCCGGGCAATGGCGGCACGGGCGAAATTGCCGAAAACGTTGCGCTCGACATTACCGATCATGCCGCTGTGATCGCCTTCTGCAAGCAGGCGCAGATCGATTTCGTGGTGGTCGGACCCGATGCACAGGTCGTTGCCGGGATGGGCGATGATATCCGCGCGGCCGGCTTCACCTGCTTTTGCCCGTCCAGGGCCGCGGGCCAGCTTGAAGGTTCCAAGGGCTTCACCAAGGCGCTGTGCGACGAGATGGATATTCCCACCGCCGCCTATGGCCGCTTTGACACCGAAGCGGCCGCGCTGGCCTATCTCTACACGCAGGGCGCGCCCATCGTGATCAAGGCCGATGGCCTGGCCGCGGGCAAGGGCGTCACGGTTGCCATGAGCGTGGACGAGGCCGAGGCCGCCATCATCGACTGCTTTGCCGGGGCCTTTGGCCAGTCGGGCGCCGAAGTGGTGATCGAGGAATTCATGGAGGGCGAGGAGGTGAGCCTGTTCGTGCTGTGTGACGGCACCGACATCCTGCCCCTGACCACCGCGCAGGACCACAAGCGGGCCTTCGATGGCGATACCGGCCCCAATACCGGCGGCATGGGCGCCTATTCCCCCGCCCCGGTAATGACCCCCGAAATCTATCAGGAAACCCTCGAGCGGGTGATCTGGCCCACCGTCAGGGGTCTGGCGGCGCGGGGCACTCCCTATCAGGGCGTGCTCTATGCCGGCCTGATGCTGACGGCGACCGGGCCGCGACTGGTGGAATACAATGCCCGCTTCGGCGATCCGGAAACCCAGGTGATGCTGATGCGGATGGAGAGCGATCTGCTGCCCCTGCTGCACGCCACGGCAACCGGCACGCTGGCGGGTCACACGGTGACCTGGAAGGACCAGTTCGCGCTGACCGTCATCATGGCCACCAAGGGCTATCCGGGCAGCTATGCCAAGGGCTCGGAAATCACCGGCCTGGAGAATGTCGGCGACGATGGCGTTCATGTGTTCCACGCGGGAACGCGACGCGACGGCTCGCGTTTACTGGCCGAGGGTGGTCGCGTGCTCAACGTGACGGCGCTAGGAGCCAGTGCCCGGGAGGCGCAGCAGCGTGCCTATGCAGCGTTGGAAAAAATTGACTGGCCGGAAGGCTTCTGCCGCCGGGACATCGGCTGGCGCGAAATCGCCCGCACCGCCATCTGAACCTTTCCTCAACCTGAACGGACTAGGCTACCTCAAGACAGTCTTTGACCAGACAGTGTCGCAACGTCCGCTGACGCCGCTGCAACAGCGCGGCCAGGCCCTCGCCGACCGTCTGCGCAGCAAGGGCAAGGAGCGGGGCAGCATGAGCACGATTTCTGGTCCCAGAATTGGTATCGCCCTGGGCGGCGGGTCGGCGCGCGGTCTGACCCATATTCCCTATATCGAGGCGATGGACGAGCTGGGGCTGAAACCGGCGGTGATCTCGGGCACGTCGATCGGCGCCCTGATCGGCGCGGGCTGGGCAGCCGGGATGACCGGCAGGGAACTGCGCGAGCATTCCTATGAGGTGCTGGGCACCATGCGCACCATCGCCACCAAATTGTGGGCGATCCAGCTGCGTGGCCTGGGTGGCATCCTTAAGAACGGCATCTCGATGCAGCTCGATGCATCGAGCATTGTCGACAGCTTCATTCCCGATAACTTCCCGCTCGAGTTCAAGGATCTCAAGATCCCGCTCTATGTGGTGGCCACCGATTTCCAGAGCTGGCACCAGGTGGTGTTCAATTCGGGCGCACTG
>CAXBKI010000311.1:0-4399 GCA_963975955.1 uncultured Devosia sp. | reverse complement strand
CTGCGCCAGGATGCGCGCTTCGGCTTTCCGGACCGAGCTCATGATGGGGGTGACACCGGCCTCGTCCTTGTAGACGCCGACGCCAAGGTCGATCTTGGTGGGGCGGGAGTCGGCCGCGTATTCGCCCATGAGCGCCAGAATCTTGTCGCCGGGGGCCTTGGTGAGGGTCTCGAACATGTCAGGAGTCGTTCCGGTGGAAAGGCAGGGCCTTTATAGGCGGCAGGGAGATTTTTGCAAACGGTTCGCGGCTCAGCGTCTGACGCCGAGCCGGTCCAGCTCCGCGGTCAATTGCGGAATGATTTCAAATAGATCACCGATGAGCGACAGGTCTGCCAGCTTGACCAGCGGCGCTTCGGCATCGCTATTGATGGCCACTATTTTCCTGGCGCCCTGAATGCCGGCCAGGTGCTGGAGGGCACCGGAGATGCCGATGGCGATGTAGAGATCGGGCGCGATGATCTTGCCGGTCTGGCCGATCTGCCAGTCATTGGGGGCGTAGCCGGCATCGACGGCGGCGCGGGTGGCGCCGACTGCGGCGCCGAGCGTTCTGGCAAGATTTTCAATCAGTTGGAAGTTTTCGGCCGAGCCCAGGGCGACGCCGCCGCCGATGACGATCTGCGCCGTGGCGAGATCGGGCGTGTCGCTCCGGGACCGCAGGTCGGCGAGCAGCTTGACGACAGAAGTTACTGCAATATCAAGCACTTCGATAGGCGCAGCATTGCCGGCGGCGGCGGGGCGGAAGGCCGAGGCGCGCAGGGTGAGGATGTGCCTGGGCTGGTTGTCGGCGACGATCTGGACGGCGTTGCCGGCGTAAATGGGGCGCTCGAAGCGGTTGGGACCCAGGATCCTGACCACATCGGTGACCGGCATCAGATCGAGCTTTGCCGCCAGACGGGGCATTCGATCTCTTCCAACACTTCCCGCACTCTGGATAACGTAATGATAACGGCTGGCCAGCGTTTCAATGACGGCAATATCAGCGTCGGCCGCGGAAACGCCCCGGACCAGCAGCACCTTGGCGACACCAGTCAGCGTTGCGGCCTGGGAAGCGACATTTTCGATGTTCTCGCCGATAACCAGCAGGTCGATCGGGCCGAGTTCGGCGGCGCCCTGAACGATGCGGGCGGTGGCTGGCGACAGCGCGCCGGCATCGTGATCGGCAATGACCAGAACGCTCATCACAACGCCTCCATGCGGGAGACGTCTTCGGCGATGAAGCTGGCCAGTTCGCTGACCGAAGCCACGGTCTTTCCTGCCACGCGCTCAGCGGGCGGGGATATCTTTTCGATGACCAGACGCGGGGCCAGATCAAGGCCGAACTCGGCAGCCGGACGAACGGCCAGGGGCTTGGAGCGCGCCTTCATCACCATGGGCAGCGCCGCATTGCGCGGGGTGTTGAGCCGCAGATCGGCCGTAACGATGGCAGGCAGCGGCAGCGCCAGGGTCTGCCGGCCGGTGTCGACCTCACGGGTCACTTCGAGCCCGGACCCGACGATCCTGATCTCGGAGGCAAAGGTGGCCTGGGGGCGATCGGTCAGCGCGGCCAGCATCTGGCCGACATGGTTGCTGTCATCATCGACCGCCTGCTTGCCGAGCAGAACGAGTTCGGGCTGCTCCTCGTCGACGATGCTGGCGAGCAGCTTGGCGATGGCGAGGGTTTCCAGCTCGGCGTCGGTTTCAATCAGGATGCCGCGATGGGCGCCCATCGCCAGCGCCGTCAGGATGACGTCGGTGGCCGGCTTGGGACCGATGGAGACCACGACAATCTCGTCACCCTGCCCGGCCTCGGCCAGCTGCACAGCAGCTTCCACCGCGTGCTTGCAGAAGGGGTTCATCGACATGCGCACGCCAGCGGTCTCGACGCCGCTGCCATCGGGACGGACACGGATGCGGACGTTGTGATCGACGACGCGCTTGATGGCGACCAGGATTTTCATGCAGTCCTCCGGGCAAGTGGGGGTGTCATGTCAAATCCGGCGCAGCCGGGCAAGGCGCAGCGGGGGAATTTTGGGCCAAGGATGGGACGATTGTTGGAAAAGGGTGCCCGGGGGGCAAGGCAAGACCGGCGCCAGGCCGTCAGGCCCTGCCCTGCGGCAGAGCCCTTGCGAGGCTGGCGTGGCTGGACTTTTCCGGCCACGCCATTGGCGCCATTCAAGACGCGCCGGGGCGCGCCGCAGACCGGCTCAGAACTCGTTCCACTCCTGCTTGAGCGCGGCATTGCCCTTTGACAGGTAGGACGTGGCGGCAGCCTTGATCTTTTGCGGCAGGGAAGCGCCGCGCGCCGGTGCGCGGGTGTCCGCAGTAGCCGCCGCCGATGACGCCGTCTCGGCGACCACGAAGCGGTCAACAATCATGTCGAGCTCGGTGGCCTGCGTTTCGGTCTGCTCGATGGCCGCATTGGTCTGTTCGACCAGCGCCGCATTGTGCTGGGTCATCTCGTCCATCTGCCGGATGGCGGCAGAGACTTCGCCGATCGCGGTGGACTGTTCGCGGCTGGCGCTGGAAATATCCTTGATCAGGCTGGCGCTTTCATTGACCGAACCCAGCATGTCGGTGAGCTTCTGGGTGGCTTCGGCCACCAGCTTGCTGCCCGAGCTGACTTCACCAGCCGATTGCTCGACCAATAGCTTGACCTCGCTCGAGGCACTGGCGGCCGACTGGGCGAGGCGACGCACTTCGACGGCCACCACGGCAAAGCCCTTGCCGGCATCGCCCGCCCGGGCCGCTTCGACCGAGGCGTTGAGTGCCAGCAGATTGGTCTGGAAGGCGATGTCGTCGATCAGCCCGATAATGTTGGAAATCTTGGCCGAGGAGGAGGTTATGCGCTCCATGGCCTCGTTGGAGCGGACCATCACATCGCCGGTCTGGGCCGCCGTCTCGGAGACGGTCTGCGCCTTGCTCGATGCCTGTTCGGCACGCCTGGCGTTCTCGGTCACCGTGGTGCTCAGCTGTTCCATGGCCGCCGACGTTTCCTCGATTGCCGCTGCCTGCTTGGTGGTGCGCTCGGCAAGATCGTTGGCGCCTGCCAGAATTTCGCCGGTCGCCGATTTGAGGCCACCCGAGGTGCGCCGCAGCTGACCAACCACCGCCCCCAGATTGTCGACAACCGCATTGGTATCTTCCTTGAGCCGGGCAAAGGCGCCGCGATACTGGCCATGCATGCGCCGGGTCAGGTCGGTCTGCGCCAGCGCCGCCAGCACCTGGCCGGTTTCGCTGACACCGGCGTCAACCGTGGCGAGCAGGTCGTTGACGTTGCTGGCCACGGCATTGAGATCTTCGTCGGGCACGGAAAGCATGATGCGCCGGGTAAAATCGCCAGCCACGGCGGCGTCCACGGCTTCACCCAGACCATCCATCAATCTGGACATGGCGGCAGCGCGCTCACGGGTCTGGCCGGTGCGGATCGCCTCGGCATCGTTGAGCTCGCGCATCTGGAGGGCATTGTTCTGGAACACCTTGACCGCCGCCGCCATCTCGCCAATTTCATCGACGCGGGCGGTGTGGGGGATTTCCTCATCCAGATTGCCACGCGCCAGCGTATTCATGCTGGCCGTCATGTCGCCCAACGGGGTCAGGACACGCCGGATGGCAACCACAATGGCGCCCATGGCGCCCAGCAGAACGGCGACCGACAGAATGATCGCCCACAATTCTGCAGAACCCACCGCGGCATCGGCCGCGGCCGATTCGTCGTTGGAGTTCATGATCTTGTCGTCACTCATGGCCGCCAGCGCCGCGGTGAAGGCATCGCCGGCCAGCTGCTGATCCCCGTATTGCGTGGTAGCCGACTCAAGATCGCCCGACAGTGCAGCGGCCTGGACCAGCTGGGCCGTCTGCTCCCATGCGCTCCAGGCAGCGACGACGTCGTCATAGGCATCCTGGTCGCCCTGATCGACGATCATGGGCTTGTAGTCTTCGAGCAGCTTGTGGGTGTCTGCCTGCACCTGGCTGAGTGCGGCCGCCTTGGCCTGGCGCTCGGCATCGGTGACGGGAATGAGCTCTTCGGCGATCATCATCTGCGCCTGCAGCGCCGCGGTCTGGATCTCGCCAATCTTCAGCATTGTCGGCAATGAGTTCTGCGAGAGATAGTCCACCCTCTGGGCCACCTGCCCCAGTGACACCCATCCGACGGCTGCCTGCCCCAGGGCAAGGGCGCCCACCAGGGAAATCATGGCAACGATGGTCTGCTTGCTGCTCAAACTGGCCATTTCCGCATCCTTGTTGGTGGGATGCGGCTCGTGCGTCGTGTGGCGCACTCAATTCCAGCCGGCCCATTGTCAGTATTAAATATGACCGTCATGGTTAAATAGTCTTGAACCCCTAGGCCATTTCCTGGGCCGCCACGATCGAGCGCATCGCTTCAGCCGCACAGGACCCGTACAAAGTTGACGAAGCAAGC
>CAXBKI010000310.1:0-4415 GCA_963975955.1 uncultured Devosia sp. | reverse complement strand
CCATTCCAGCGCATGGTGCCGGGCTTTCCGACCAATTACGGGTTTACCGCCATCATCGTGGCCTTTCTCGGCCGGCTCAACCCGCTCGGCGTGATCGTGGCGGGCGTGGTTCTGGCCATCACCTTTGTCGGGGGCGAGGTGGCCCAGACGACAATAGGCCTGCCCAATGCGGCCACCGGAATTTTCCAGGCGATGATGCTGTTCTTCCTGCTGGCCGGCGACATCCTGATCAAATACCGCGTGCGGCGGGTGACGCCGCAGGCCTCGGCGGGAGTGGCATAGATGGACCTGACAATCGCCATTCTGGTCACCGTGGTCGGCGCCTCGACCCCCATTCTCATTGCGGCGCTGGGCGAACTCGTCGTCGAACGCGCCGGCGTGCTCAACCTGGGCGTCGAAGGCATGATGCTGATCGGGGCCATCGCCGGTTTCGTCGTGCAGTTCCACACCGCCAATCCATATCTGGCCCTGCTGTGTGGCGGGCTGGCGGGCATGGCGGCCTCGCTGATCTTCGGGTTTCTTACCCTCTCGCTATCGGCCAACCAGACCGCGACGGGGCTGGCGCTGACCATTTTCGGCACCGGCTTTTCGGCGCTGGCGGGGTCGTCCTATTCGGCGCGGCCGGTGGTGCTGATGGATTCGCTGTTTCCCGCGGCCATCGCCGATCATCCGGTCGGACGGGTGCTGTTCGGCTATTCGTTCCCGATCTACTTCTCGTTCATCATGGTCGTGGCGATCTGGTATTTCCTGCACAAGACCCGCGCCGGGCTGATCCTGCGCGCGGTGGGCGAGAATGATCAGTCGGCTCATTCGATCGGCTATTCGGTGATCGGCGTGCGTTATCTGGCGGTGATGTTTGGTGGCGCAATGGCGGGCATTGCCGGCGCCTGTTTCCCGCTGCTGCTGACGCCGCAATGGGCGGAGCGAATGACGGCGGGACGCGGCTGGATCGCGGTGGCGCTGGTGGTATTCGCCTCCTGGAAGCCGTTCCGGCTGCTGGCGGGCGCCTATCTGTTTGGCCTCGTCATGACCACCGAGCTTTATGCAAAGGCGGGTGGCGGGCCGCTGTCGGCAGTACCTTCCGAGGTCTGGGCGGCCATGCCCTATCTTGCCACCATCGCCGTTCTGGTGCTGATTTCGCTGCGCCGGGATGCCTCAACCAATGCGCCGGCCTGCCTCGGCAAGCCGTTCTTGCCCAGCAATTGAGGGGCACGCAACGATCCCTTCAATCTCAACGAAAAAGTCATCCAGGAGAAACACATGACTCTGACTCGTCGTAATTTCGTCAAGGTCAGCGGTGCCGCATTGGCGCTGCCGCTGCTCGGTTCGCGCGCCTATGCGCAGCTCGAGAAGATCAAGATCGGCTTCATCTATGTCGGCTCGATCAACGACAATGGCTATAACTACGCCCACAACCAGGGCCGCCTCTATGTCGAGGAAAAGCTGGGCGACAAGGTCGAGACGGTTTTTGTCGAGAACGTTCCCGAAGGCCCGGACTGCGAGCGCGTGCTGCGCGAACTGGCCCAGCAGGGCTGCAACCTGATTTTCGCCACCAGCTTCGGCTTCGGCGACTCGGTGGTCAAGGTTGCCCCGCAGTTCCCTGATATCGCCTTCGAGCATGCCACCGGCTACATGAAGGGCGACAATATCGGCCTTTACAATGCGCGCTTTTATGAAGGCCGCGCTGTCTGCGGTACCATTGCCGGCCATATGTCGGTCACCGGCAAGGCGGGCTATATCGGTTCGTTCCCGATCCCTGAAGTGGTCATGGGCATCAATGCACTGGCGCTTTCGGGCCGTCGCATCAACCCCGACTTCACCGTCAAGCCAGTCTATATCTCGACCTGGAACGATCCGGCCAAGGAAGCCGACGCGGCGCGCGCCATGATCGACCAGGGCATCGATATCGTTGCCCAGCATACCGACGGTCCGGCTGCGCTGCAGGTTGCTGCCGAACGCGGCATCGTGGGTGGCTTCGGCCAGGGCGCGGACATGAGTGCCTTTGCTCCCGAAACCCAGCTCACCGCCATCATCGACCATTGGGGTCCCCATTACCTGGCGTCGGCCGAAGCCGTTCTGGCCGGCACCTGGGTTCCCGGCGACACCTGGGAAGGTCTCAAGGAAGACGTGGTGCAGATGGGCCCATACAATCCCAAGGTCCCGGCAGAAGTCGTTGCCGATGCCGAAAAGATCAAGCAGGGCCAGATCGATGGCACGTTCCACATCTTCACCGGCCCGATCAACGACAATACCGGCGTGGAACGCGTGGCGGCCGGGGTCACCATGACCGATGCCGAGCTGCTCAGCATGGACTGGTATGTCGAAGGCGTCGAACAGCCGGCGTAAGCCAGGACTGACAGGTGGAAAGGGGCGGGTTTGCGCCCGCCCTTTATCTTGAGTGATGCTGCGTGGTCTGCCTTCGTCCCTTGAGGAAGAAGCTGCCCGACGGGCGGATGAGGGTGGGCCTGGTCCCGCCCACAGGGCATGGGACGACGCAGCACCCCTGACCTTCCGCTGGACGCGTCAGATGGTCCCTTTCCGCTGGGGGAGAGGGCAGGAAGGAAATTGAGATGCCCGACCATATTATTTTCTACGAATGGCTGATGTTTGCCGTGCGCTGGCTGCACGTGATCACGGCCATCGCCTGGATCGGGTCGTCGTTCTACTTCATCGCGCTCGATCTGGGCCTGCGCAAGACTCCCAGCCTGCCGCCTTTGGCGCATGGCGAGGAGTGGCAGGTGCATGGCGGCGGCTTCTATCACATCCAGAAATATCTGGTGGCCCCCGATTTCCTGCCCGAGCACCTGACCTGGTTCAAGTGGGAAGCCTATTGGACCTGGCTGAGCGGCTTCATGCTGCTGGTGCTGGTCTATTACATGGGCGCCAATATCTACCTGGTCGACCGCACCGTGCTCGACATGGCGGCCTGGCAGGCCATCGCCCTGTCGCTGGCCTCGATCGTGCTGGGCTGGGTACTCTATGACAGCCTGTGCAAGTCGCCCATCGGGCAATCGACCACCGGACTGATGCTGGTGCTGTTTGCCATTCTGGTGGCGATGAGCTGGGGCTATACCCAGGTGTTCACCGGCCGGGCGGCGCTGCTGCATATGGGCGCCTTCACCGCCACCATCATGGCGGCCAATGTGGCCATGATCATCATCCCCAACCAGCGTATCGTGGTGGCCGATCTCAAGGCCGGGCGCGTGCCCGATGCCAAATACGGCAAAATCGCCAAGCAGCGGAGCCTGCACAACAACTACCTGACGCTGCCGGTGATCTTCTTCATGCTTAGTGGACACTATCCGCTGGCCTTTGCCACGCAGTGGAACTGGATCATCGCATCGCTGATTTTTCTGGTGGGCGTGGTGATCCGGCACTATTTCAACACCCGCCATGCCCGCAAGGGCAACCCGCACTGGACCTGGGCCGTCGCGGTCGTGCTGTTCATCGTCATCGCCTGGCTGTCGAGCGGGCCCAAGCTGGCCAATTCGGCGGGAGAGGAGGTGGCGTCTCGGGCGGCCGAACCCTTTCTGGGGGCAGAGCATTTCGCCGCCGCCAGCCTGACGGTGCAGACCCGGTGCGCCATGTGCCACACGGCCGAACCGGCCTGGGAGGGCATTTACGAGGCGCCCAAGAACGTGATCCTGGACAATGACATCGCCATTGCCAACCACGCCAGGGACATTGCCATCCAGGCCGGCTATGCCCATGCCATGCCGCCGGGCAATGTCTCGGGCATGACCGATGAGGAGCGCGCGCTGCTGGTGGCCTGGTTCCGCGAGGGTTCGGGGCAATGAGCATGAAAGTTGTGCGCGGTCGGGTGCTGAGCTTCCTCAGCGAACCGCAGGGGCTCGATGACGCGGCCAGCTATCGCTACCTCGAGGATGGCGCGATCGGCATCGTCGACGGCAAGATTGCCTGGGTGGGTGATTTCGACGCCGCGGCGGTCGGCGATGCCGAGGTGATCGACCATCGCCCGCACCTGATCCTGCCGGGCTTTATCGATACCCATCTGCACTATGTGCAGAGCCAGATGATTGCTTCCTATGCCGGCTCGCTGCTGGAATGGCTCAATACCTATACCTTCGTGGAGGAGCAGAAGTTCAGCCAGCAGGGGCACGCCGGTGCGGTGGCCAGCGCCTTTTACGATGAACTGATCCGAAACGGCACGACCACGGCCGTGGCCTATTGCTCGAGCGCGCCGCAATCGGTGGATGCCTATTTTGCCGAGGCCGAAAAGCGCAACATGCTGATGATCGGCGGCAAGGTGATGATGGATCGCAATGCGCCCGAGGCGCTGTGCGACACCGCCCGGTCAGGCTATGACGACACCAAGGCGCTTATCGCGCGCTGGCATGGGCGCGGGCGCGGGCGCTACGCGATTTCGCCACGTTTTGCCATTACCTCCACGCCCG
>CAXBKI010000309.1:0-4425 GCA_963975955.1 uncultured Devosia sp. | reverse complement strand
CAATACCCAGCTTATAGTAGCGGATCGGCGCCGGCCCGTAGCCGACGCGGCTGTCGTGGGACACCTCGTCGGGCGTCGCCACATAGTTGAAGTCGAGATTGACCGCACAGTTGAGCACCGTCGAAATGCCGTTCCGCCGCAGCAGGGGCACGTCGGAAGCCCCTTCCCGGCCGCCGACATAGAGGTCCACGCCATAGCCGGGCAGGTTCTCATAGACCGGACTGATATGGGGGCGTTCGAAATGGCGCGTTGCTAGCTCGTTCATGCCGTCCTCCGCTGATCCTGGAAACCGGGCAGCATGTCGCCGCCGGTCAGTACCGGAATGCCCGTTGCTTCCGACATGATGCGCGCCGACCCCGGTGCGGCAGCCAGAACCGGGGCACCATCGACAAGGCCACCGACCGACAGGAACGGGCCCGTCAGCCCCCCCGCCTCGCGCACCAGCAGGAGGCCGGCCAGGCAATCCCATGAATTCATGTGCAGCTCTGCATAAGCGTCGCTGCGCCCGTCGGCAACATAGGCCAGGCCCAGGGCGCCACACGAAGCGCGGCGCACATTGCTGCCGGCCTCGAACAGCGTCTGCACCGCCGCGATATAGTCTTGCAGCGGCCGACGGTTGGACCAGCCCAGTTCCACCGAGGTCGCCGCGACATCGGATGTGGCCGATACCTTGATTGCGCGGCCATTGAGCGTGGCGCCGCGTCCCAACCGGGCAAAATAGAGGTCTCCGAGCACCGGGTTCATCACCACGCCCAGCTGCGTCTCGCCATTGGCGACGAAAGCGATCGAGATGCAGAAATGGGGAATGCTGCGGGCGAAATTGGCCGTGCCGTCGATGGGATCTACCACCCAGGCCAGCGCCCCGGGCGTGCCCCCGCTCTCCTCGCCCAGAAAGCCGTCCTCGCCGAATGCCGTCTCGACACGACTGCGGACAAACGCTTCCACCTGCCCGTCGGTCTCGGTCAGGTAATCCTGTGGCCCCTTCATGCTGACCACTTCATCGGCCTGCCGCTCGAAACCGGCGACAGCAATCGCGGCGGCGTCCATCACCAGCGCGCGAAGAAAGGCCTCGCGTCTGTCGATACCAACATCATCAATGATCATGAGCGTCTTCCTGACTTGCCGCATAACTGCACTACATTGCACGGCTGTGCAACAGGTTTTTGCGCCGATTTTCTGGAAAAATTCTGGTGCCCTTGCAAGGCAGGTCACCGGGTTTTGAAAGCCGTGCCGGGGCCAAGGCGGTACCCCCGGGGGAGCGACAGCGCGGGGCGCCGTCGCCTGTTGGACCGGCGTCAGCGCGTATAGTGCATGCGCCAGAAATCCTGCCAGTCCTGGCGGGTCTCCCAGTCGTCCAGACCGGTCGCGGGATTATAGGCCAGCAGCTTGTCGACATGGGCGCCGATGCCCGAAGGCTCGTCATCGGGCAGGCCGACCGTCTTGTTGGAGGAGATCTTGCCGTCCTCGGCCTGAGGGGCAATGCCTTCGCCCGTCATGACATAGTGCACGAACAGCCTGGCCGCGTTGGGACTGTCGGTGCCCTTGACGATCACCGCCGCTGTCGCATTGGCAAAGCCGACAATCGGCTCGAGCCCGGCGCACAGGCCCAGCGAGAACCCGGCGCCGGCATTGTCCCGGAACTTGGCGGCCGATACCAGGCCGAGAAACGGCTCGGTCTGCCCGGGCGCCGCGACAGCCTCGGCGGCGGCAGAATCGGAGTCGGTCAGCAATGGGCCATTGGCGGCGAGCGCAGCGACAAACGCTTCCGTCGCGCTGTCGAACTGGCTTTCAAGTGGCTTGCCATAGAGCGTCTGATAGCTTGCCTCGACCTTGTCGTCGGCATGGCTGCGCATCTGGTTGAACCAGTCGGTATAGCTTGGCTTGCCGAGGGGGTCCTGCATCGCCACCCGCCCCTTCCAGTCCGGCTCGGTCAACTGCCAGATATTGCTGATCGGGCAGCTGTCAAACAGCTGCGTATTGTAGGTGAAGATGTTGGGACTGGAGACGACAAGCAGCGGGTCCTGTGCGTCCGCATCGATATCATTGGCCAGGTCGGGCGGGACCCAGCTCTCGGCAAATCCCGATGGCAGCAACTGGCCAATGACCGCGGCCGGGTCGGAGATCAGCGAAACGTCGGTCTGCACATTGCCCGACTGGACCTCGCGGATGATGGTTTCCAGCTGGGCGGTCGCCTTGGACTTGGTGCCCGTCGCCTCGACGCCGTATTTTGCCGCAAAGCCCTCGGCCATGTCGACAATCTTGCCCGTGCTGTCAAATACGGTGAGCGGCGGTTCCGCCCGGGCCGCCTCGATCAGGGCGTCGAGATCAAATTCCTGCCCGACAACACTGCCGGAAGTGAAAGCCGCCAGGGCGGCGATGGCAATCAGACTGCTCGTTTTCATTATCTTCCTCCCAAGAAACCTTGTGCGGCCCGCCTCCTCGCAGGCCGCATCTGTTGATGATCAGCGCGTCAGGCTCATGCGCCAGGTGTCCTGCCAGTCCTGGCGGGCATCGATATCGGCAACGGCGCTGGACGTGTCCCACACCATCAGTTGGTCCATCACCGCGCTGACCCCCGAGGCCTCGTCGGCAGGCAGGCCAATGCGCGGGTCCGATGGCACCTTGCCGTCGATGCGCTGGGGATCGATGCCCTCTTCGGTCAGCAGGTAGTGGATGAACAGCTTTGCCGTATTGGGCGATGATGTGCCCGTGGCAATCACCCCCAGGCCCGGATAGAGCCAGCCGGAAAAGGGCTGCATGCCTGCGCAGATCTTGAGCTTGAAGCCCTTGCTGGCATTGTCGCGGAACTTGGCCGTCGACAGCATGCCGAAGAAGGGCTGCTCCTGTTCGGCGACGCCGATGGCCTGGGTGACCACATCGCTGTCGCCGATGAGCGGGCTGTTGGCGGCGAACGCCTTGACCCAGGCCTGGGTCGCCGAGCCCGTCGTCGTGTCGAACGGCTTGCCGTAATAGGCCTCATAGGCTGCCGCGACCGCATCGTCATGGTGCAAGGCCAGCTGGTTGAACCAGTCGGCATAGGCCGGCTTGTCCAGCGGATCCATCAGGGCCACCCGGCGCGACCACTCCGCGTCGGTCAGTTGCCAGATATTGGAAATCGGGCAGGCTTCATAGGCCGCCGAATTATAGGCCCAGACATGGGGATCGGACACCACGACCAGCGGGTTGCGGGCGGACTCGGGCAGTTCGCCCACGATATCCTCGGGCACCCAGCTTTCCACCACCCCCTGCCCCAGCAGGTCGGCGATGATGACCGAGGCATCCGAAGCCAGCGATACCGAGCCCGCGACATTGCCGGCCTGATGCTCGCGTATCAGCAGGTCGACCTGCCCGGCCTCGTTGACCTTCTTGCCGGTGACCTGCAGGCCGTATTTGGCGCTGAACGCCTCGGCCGTGTCCACGATCTTGCCGGTGACGGCATAGACGGTCGTCGCCGGCTCGGACTTGGCAGCCTCGACAAGATCCTCCAGTTCGCCCGACTGCCCATAGACGGTCGTGGTTGCCATGGCCAGTGCCACGACCAGAGCCTTGGCCACGGTCCTGGCCCGCACACCTGGTTTATGCATTGATAGTCCTCCTTGAAATGTAGCCTTTCCGGCCGTTTTTTTGGTTCAGGCGCGGACGGCAGCAACGCCGTTTGCGGCACGGCGCAGCGCTTCGTCGGCGCCTTCGAGCCGGTTGCCGGCCTTGTCGAACACGTGCAGCGCCGTGGCGCTGGCGTAGAGCCAGACGCGTTCATTGCCGACAATGCTGGGCGCTTCAGTGGTGGTGACGAACAGGATCCGCCCATCGACCTTGAGTTCGATGATCCAGCTGCCCCCCGTAGGCAGGACGCCACCGACTTCGGCGGCGTGCCGGAAACAGCCGCCGGGCACGGCCGCTTCGCTCTCGGCGAAATGCAGTGCCTCGGGGCGAATGCCGACCGAGCCCAGTTCGCTGCGATTGCCCAGGCGGGGGCGCAACCAGCCCTGAACCGCGATGTCGAGCGCGTGACCTTCCCCGATCTCGAGAATATTGATCGGCGGGCTGCCGACGAATTCGGCAACGAAGCGGTTGGCGGGACGATCATAGATGTCATTGGGCGTGCCCAGCTGCTGCAGGGTGCCCTCGTTCATCACCGCGATCGAGGTCGCCAGCGTCATCGCCTCCCATTGGTCGTGGGTGACAAAGACGATGGTCGTCTTGAATTCGGCGTGAATGCGCTTGAGCTCGGCCCGCATTTCCAGGCGCAGTCTGGCGTCCAGATTGGACAGCGGCTCATCGAGCAGCAGCACGCCGGGATTGACCGCCAGCATGCGGGCCAGGGCCACGCGCTGCTGCTGGCCGCCCGACAGCTGGGATGGATAGCGCGTGCGATATTTCTCGATGTCGAGCGCCTTCATCACCTCGGTGACCCGGGCTTCCCGC
>CAXBKI010000308.1:0-4428 GCA_963975955.1 uncultured Devosia sp. | reverse complement strand
CGCGCAAATGCATTGGTGAATTTTTCCGGCATGTGCTGGACGATAAGGATGCCGGGACTGTTGGCCGGCAAGGCTTCGAGAACCTCGCGCAACGCCTCGGTGCCACCGGTGGATGCACCAATGCAGACAATCGGGTCAGTCGTGGGCAACTTGGCCCGCACCGAAGCGGCGCGCGCTGCAGAATGGGGCGGAATGATCGCGTCCGCCGTAAGTTTGGCCTCAACGGTCATTGGCGGGGCCGGCTTGTGCAGACCACGGAATTTGGCATGCGCTGCGGCCTTGGCGGCATCGCAGATCCGCATGCGCGATTCCTGGAGGAACTGGGCTGTGTCCACGCGCGGCTTGGTAACCACGTCGACAGCGCCCGCCTCGAGGGCCTGCATCAGCGTATCGGAACCGGCTTCGGCCACGCTCGAGCAGATGACCACGGGAATGGGACGCTGGCTCATGATCTTGCGCAGAAAGGTAAGCCCATCCATGCGCGGCATTTCGATGTCGAGGAACATCACGTCAGGCACTTCCTGGCGAATGCGTTCGACGGCGACATAGGGATCGGCTGCCGTGGCCATCACCTCCAGCGCGGGATCGCCGGCGATGATCTCGCTCAGCGTCATGCGTACCGAGGGGCTATCGTCGACGATCAGGACACGGATCTTGCGGTTACTATACGTCACGGTTGAGCTCAGACCTTCTGAAAAACGGCAGGCGCGATTGGACGCATGGTGACTGCCGTCCCGATCATGGACTCAGAATGACCAAGAAGAAGATAACCACCGGGACGCAAATGGCTGACAAGCCGCTGGATCACCTGCTCCTGATCCGACTTGTCGAAGTAGATGAGGACGTTGCGCAGAAGGATCACGTCAACGTCGCGATCAAACGGATAGGTGGAGTCCATCAGGTTGAGGCGCTGAAAGCGCACCAGACGGCGCAGCTCGGGTACAATTCGGACCTGACGGCGCGCATCCGGCCGACGCGACTGCATCAGGTAGCGCTGCTGCATGGCTGCCGGAACGGGGGCAACCAGTTCGGCGGGATAGACCGCCCGGGTGGCCTGCTCGAGCACGTTGGTCGAGATATCGGTGCCCAGGATGGAGAAGCCGAAGTCCTTTCGCTCTCCGGCAAGGTCAGCCAGAACCATGGCCAAGGTGTAGGCTTCGGCGCCTGTAGAGCTGGCGGCGCTCCATATCTTGAGCAGCGGCCGGCGCTCGGCGCTGCGCAGGTCGAGCAGATCGGGCACCAGGCGGGTCTTGAGCAGTTCGAAATGCTCGGGCTCACGAAAGAAATCAGTCTTGTTGGTTGTCACCGCGTCAATGAGGTGAACACGCTCGCTGGCCAGACCACCCTGCTGGAACAGCAGGACACTATATGCGTCCAGGCCGGAGAGACCGAGGGCGCGGACACGTTTGCGCAGACGCCCCTCAACCATGATGCGCTTGGCTGGCGGCAGCTTGATGCCGACCTCGGAGCCGATCAGGTCGGCGATGCGCTTGAAATGGTGGGGCGAGAGGTGATCGTCTTCCGCCGAGATGTTTTGCTTTTGAGGAAGTGGCACGACAGGTCTCCGGCCAAAGGATTGGCGACACGCAATCGGGTTCGATCGCGTGTCGAATGATTCTACGCCGCGCGGGCAGCGGCCTCGACAGAGCCGAGCAGCGTCTCAAGATCGAGCACCGTCACGAAGCCGCCGTTGCGGCGGCCGATGCCGGCAATGCAGCGGCCGCCCCAATTGCCCGCAATGCTGGGCGGAGGATCGAGTTCGGCTTCGTCCAGAACCGTCACTTCAAACACCCGGTCGGCGCGCAGGCCGAGCCGCAGTGCACCGTCAGTGCCGGCCAGGGCCAGCACGATGATGCGGGTATTTTCGGTGTCTGGCGCCGATGGCAGACCCAGCGTCAGACGCAGGTCAACCACCGGAACGCCCTGGCCACGGACGTCGATCATGCCGAGCAGGTTTTCAGGGGCCTGGGGCAGACGGGCGATGGCCCGCATGTCCAGAATTTCCTGCACCTTGCCGACGGGGGCTGCAAAGAGTTGCTCGGCAACACCCAGGGTGACGTATTGGACCCGTTCAGACATGATCTGTTCCGATCAAGCTGCGCCGCGGCGGCTGAACTCGCCGTCGAGCTCATCCTGACCATCGTCCAGGTTCAGATCAAAGCCGCCACCATTGCTGGCTTTCTTGCTGGCGCTGGCCTTGTACGCCTTGAGGTGGGGCGACTTGGCCATGATGGCTTCACGCAGACCGGCGCTGGTCGGCTTGGCCTTGGCAGGCGTTGGGGCGACATAGCGGCTCCCACCGCTCTCGATGCGGAAGTAGCTGATGGCAGCCTGCAACTGCTCGGCCTGGCTGGCCAGCTCCTCGGAAGTCGCCGACATTTCCTCGGCAGCCGAGGTGTTCTGCTGGGTGACCTTGTCGAGCTGCTGGATGGCGGTATTGATCTGAGCGGCGCCAGCATTCTGCTCGCGGCTACCGGCCGAGATTTCTTCCACCAGTTCGGCGGTACGCTGGATATCGGGCACCAGCTTGCCGAGCATTTCACCGGCCGATTGCGCCGCCTTGACCGTAGTGCCGGACAGGGTTGAGATTTCAGCAGCGGCTGCCTGGCTACGCTCGGCCAGCTTGCGCACCTCGGAGGCCACCACGGCAAAGCCACGGCCATGTTCACCGGCGCGGGCCGCTTCCACTGCTGCGTTCAGCGCCAGCAGGTCGGTCTGGCGGGCGATTTCCTGCACGACCATGATCTTTTCGGCGATGGTCTGCATCGCTGCGACAGCATTGTTTACCGCTTCACCCGAAGCGATGGCGTCAGCTGCCGACTGGCGGGCAATCTTTTCGGTCTGGGCGGCATTGTCGGCACTCTGCTTGATCGTGGAGGCCATTTCTTCCATCGAGGCGGAGGCCTCTTCGGTCGAGGACGCCTGTTCGGTGGCGCCCTGGCTCAGCTGTTCAGCCGTGGCAGACATTTCTTCGCTGCCGGATGCAACATTGCGGGTAGCGGAGGCCACTTCACTAACCACTTCGCGCAGCTTGGTGGTCATGGCGTTGAGGACTTTGATCAGGTCACCAACTTCATCGTCGGACTTGTTGTCAGCGCTGGCGCTGAGATTACCACC
The DNA here is from genome assembly GCA_963975955.1 of uncultured Devosia sp. Classification (GTDB taxonomy): domain Bacteria; phylum Pseudomonadota; class Alphaproteobacteria; order Rhizobiales; family Devosiaceae; genus Devosia. The sequence goes on along the minus strand of CAXBKI010000308.1, from coordinate 1,311 downwards.
GGCTACCTCATTGGCGAGACGGACTGCACTATTGAGCGCCCTTGAGATCGACATGATGATCCAGGTTGCCGCAAGAGCAGCGATGATTGCAGCGCCAACCAGCAGGCTGATGAGCAGGACACGGCTGAAATCATAGAGCTCTTCGGCATCTTTGCTTGCCTTCTCGAGCTCAGCCTTGTTCTGATCAATCATAGTCTGCAGCAAGCCGTCAGCCTCGCGGCGCAGGTCGGAGGCAACACCAGCCGCTTCAGCCGCGAAGTAGTCCGACTTGGTCAGGCTGACATTGACGGCCTTGTCCATGGCTGCGACCATGGTTTCGTAGGCGGCCGATGCCTCGTTGAACAATGCGGGCTCGAATGGGGCCGCGGCGCGTTGCAGGTTTGGCAAGTCTTCAGCAATAGCAGCCAGGCCCGCTCTATAGTCATTGTACCACTTGTCTTGCAGTTCAGGATCACCCGAGGCGAGCAGAATGTTGCGTTGCTGGCGGAAAATATCGGACATGGTCAGGAACATGCCGGTGGCTAGCTGGTAGGCCCTAAAGGCGCTCTGCTCACCACCGTTGATACGGGAGGCCAGCGCAGCCTCCATTTGATGCATGACACGCTCGACTTCGCCGAGAGAATCGCTGCCATCGGAACGCGAAATTGCTAGCGCCGCGCTATCGCTATTTTGCAGTGCCAGCTCTTCAACCTTTGGCATCTGAGCTCTATAGCCGTCCAATCTGTCGCGAAACACTTGCAAGGCTTCGCGGTCGCTAGAGTTCGTGGTGTTGGAGTCAAGCTTCGCGAGGCCCGCCTGCACTTCGTCGGCATCCTCGGCGATCTTTGCAACATAGCTCTTCATCACCTCAGGATCCGAGGTGATGATCAGATTGCGCATGCGCGAACCGGCGCTCTCCAGAGAGGTCTGGATACTCGACATTGTCAGCGCATTTGCGGCGCGAACTTGGACGATGTCTTCCATTGACGCGTTAAGGCTGCCCAGATTCTGCAGGGCAACGAACATGCTCCCCGCCGACAGCGCTACCACGACGGCGAATGCTGTCGCCAATTTGGTCTTGATAGTTAGTCTCACGATGCAGACCTTTCTTCTGAAGCTGCCAAGGGTGCACTTCTGCCACCCCGTGTTTCGAATATTTGTCCCAGGTTCGGGATGATGATGAAGCCGCCATTGCGCTTGCCGATGCCCTTGATGAACTCGGGGCGCCAGCGCATGCCGACTTTGGGAGCTTCCTCCACGGAAGCGGCTTCGATATCGGTGACGTCATGGACCTTGTCGGCAAGAATGCCGGCAATGGTGGGTTCGCCGTCG
>CAXBKI010000307.1:0-4438 GCA_963975955.1 uncultured Devosia sp. | reverse complement strand
CATCAAAGATTGTCCCCATCTCCGCGATATCGGCAAACAAGCCGTCAAAGCTCAGTTTTGCCGGCTTGATCGATCGACACGCTGCCGGCGACACATAGCTGGCCACGCCCAGTTCGGCGAGGCTGGCACGCTCGCCTGCGCCATCGGCGGCAAAATTGCTCTCCCAGCCGCCATAGACGAAGTCAGGCTCCGCCTCGAGCACCACTTCCTGGGACGGCAATTTTTCAGCAAGCACCGGCAGGTCCGCGCCCGCCGCCGCCCATGGCGCCGGCACCGGCCCATCCTGGAAGCCAACGCCCACGATTTTGTCGGCCAACCCGAGCGCCAGCAGCAGCTCGGTAGCGGTCGACTTGATGGTCACGACACGCGCTGGGGGCGCCGCGAACGTCACGTTGACGCCGCAATTGCTGAGGGTGAGCGGGTAGGGTGTCCCGGCCCAGGCTGGCGCCGCCCACAGCGCCGCAACAGCAAGGCCGAAAAGGTAACGGGAGGCATACATGGATCAATCCTGCTTTTGCTTGACGCGTTGTGGTGCAGACCTCGATTGGCCACCATCGCCCAATTCGGCAAGGGCAGCGTCATAACCCAGCCGGTAGGCTTCGGCCGAGCCAAAACGGAACATGTCGTCCTCGACCGACCGCACCAGGGTTCGCGCGCCGGGCGCTGCCACATCGGTTACCAGGCGGCCCAGGCCACGCACCACGGCCACCGGAATGCCGCTGACCTTGCCCTTGACCAGATCGGCTGCACCCGCCAGTTCGTCGGCCAGCACGGTAATGGTCACCTGCAGCGGTCTGCCATTGGCGTCGACCCCGCCGCGCATGTCGTCTGTCACGGTGACGCCCGCCGCGCCGATGGCCACATCCGTCTGCCCGACGCGCCAGGGGCGCCCCAGCGTATCAGTGATGATAATACCCAGGCGCACACCCAGCCGTTCGCGCAAGCCGGCGCACAGCGCTCGGGCCGAGGCATCCGGATCTTCAGGCAACCGCAGTGCCACGCCATCGGGCACGTTGGAGGTATCGATGCCCGCCGCCGCCATGATCAGCCCATGCCGGGTCTCGACGATCTGCGTCACGCCGCCCGGATGCGCGCGTTCGGCCACCACGCGCACCGTTTCGAGCGCAATCATCTTCTCCCGCTCGGCGGCCGGAAATTGCTGGCCTTCGGCCTTGGAGACGATCTTGCTGGTGACGACCAGGATGTCGCCGTCCACCAGTCCCGCTTCGGGATCGTCCATGGCCTGTATCGTCACGGCATCGGCGATCATCGCCACCAGATCATCGCCGGCGACGATTTCGGGCAGTCCGGGCACACCCCACACACTAAAACGCGGCACATGCATCGTTCTTGACGTCCATTGCTAAGGGGAGGGGGCTACTGCCCGGCCGGCGTCAGCGCCCGCAACCGCGGCAGGATCTGTTTGGCATAAAGGTCGATAAACCGGCTCTGGTCATCACCCGGCGCATGGAACACCAGATGATCGAAACCGTAGTCCATATAGGTCTTGATCGCCTCTACATGTTCATCCGGATCGCTCGACACGATCCAGCGCTTGGCGATCCGCTCGATCGGCAACTGCGCGGCCAGCCGCTCCATCTCGGCTGGATCTTCCACCGAATGTTTTTCATCGGCACTCAGCGACAGCGCCGCCCAGCCGCGGGTATTGTTGAGCGCGGCATCCGGGTCGGTATCGAACGACACCTTGACCTCGATCATGCGCTCGAACGGCTTGTCAGCCAACGGGGATTCCGCGCGGCCCAGCGCCACATTGGGCAGCAGCTGGTCGACATAAAGCTCGGCGCCTTTCCCCGAGGTGCAGATGAAGCCATCACCGGCACGGCCGGCATATTTGGCATTGAGCGGACCGCCGGCAGCCAGATAGATCGGCACCATCTCATCGGGCTTGTCATAGATTGTGGCGTTCTGCGTCTTGTAGAATTCGCCGTCAAAACTGACGCGATCCTCGCTCCATAGCTGGCGGATCAGCGCCACGGCTTCGCGCAGCCGCGCCGAACGTTCCTTGAGCTCGGGCCATACCATGCCGGTGGACGGCACTTCGTTCAGCGACTCGCCGGTGCCGACGCCCAGGATGACGCGACCGGGAAACATCGCTCCCAGCGTGCCGAACGCATGCGCTACCACCGAGGGGTGCAACCGGAATGTCGGTGTCAGTACCGAAGTGCCGAGCACAATCCGCTCGGTTCTGGCGAGCACCGCTGCCATCCAGGCTGGCGCAAACGGCGCATGGCCGTCGGTGTGCTTCCAGGGCTGAAAATGATCGCTGACAAACACCGAGTCGAATCCAGCCTGTTCCGCCTCGACGGCGAATCTGAGCAAGGTGTTGGGTGCAAACTGTTCTGCAGATGCCTTGTAGCCAAAGCGCATATCGTCCTCCATGGTCCGCAACAGCGCTGCTTGTCCCGGCGAGTTTTGACCAAACGGTCAAATCTGTCCATCGGATTCGTGCACTTCACCATCTGAGAGCCAGATGCATCGCCAAAACCCCGCATTTCCTGCAGTTCAATACATCTGTCAGTTCCATAATATATATTATGCGAATGACGGATTGAGCAGTGTGGCGGCCATCCGTCGCTATGGTCTGTTCCCCACTGCCAGCGTCAACCTGCCTTGGCGTCCTTCCTCTGGCAAGACGTCGTCGAGGCGCAGTTGCTGGCCCATCCATGCCAACCACCACGCGCAATGGTCAATCGGCAACATTGCGCTTGCCGGAGAGACTGCCGCCGTGATCTGCCATAGCGGTCTGTTCGATCAGTCTGATGCTGCTTGCCATGCTCAAGGTCAGTTGGGCATCGAACGGTTCGCCGCGACGTCGCCGCGCCGATTTGACGAGGCCGTTGCTCGTGTGCGTCAACACATGCAGAATTGAGAACCATGTTTCGTTTCCTTCACAGTTCCGATCTGCATATCGGCAAGCGCTTCGGCAATTTCCCCGAAGACCTGCGCGGCCGGCTCCGCGAAGCGCGCCATGGCGCCCTCGCCCGCCTCGCGTCGCAAGCCCGCAGCAACGGCGCGACGGCCATTCTGCTGGCGGGCGATACCTTCGACACCGAAACGCCCACGCCGCAAATGCTGCATCACGCGCTGCAGGAGATGCGCCAGTCCGCCGACCTCACCTGGGTCATCCTGCCGGGCAATCATGATTCGCTGCTCGCCGATGAACTCTGGGGCCGCGCCCGCGAAATCCTGCCGCCCAACGTCATTCTGGCACTCGAACCGCGGCCTGTCACACTGGCCGCCAACGTCGTCCTCCTGCCCGCGCCCTGCACCACCCGCCGCCCCGGTCGCGACCTCACCGAGTGGATGAGCGCTTCGGCAACGCCGGAGGGCAGTTTGCGCCTGGGGCTGGCACATGGACCCGTGCTCGATTTCTCCGAGGACGGCGCCAAGGGCGACGTCATTGCCCCCAACCGCGCCAGCCTGTCTGGCCTGGATTACCTCGCCCTGGGCGACTGGCACGGTCATGTGAGCGTCAACGAACGCACCCGGTATAGCGGCGCGCCAGAACCGGATCGTTTCAAGCACGACAAGCCGGGCGCCGCATTGCTGGTCGCCATCGCCGGTCCCGGTGCGCTGCCCGAAGTGACCGCTGTTCCCACAGCGCTTTTTGCCTGGCAGACCAGGCCGCTCGAGCTGCTGGCCGGCGACGATGGTATCACTGGGCTCGAGACCCTGCTGCCCGCGCCGGATGCCCGGCGGCAGACGCTCCTGCGTCTCAACCTCTCCGGTCACGCCGGTATCGCCATTCGCACCGCGCTGGCCGCCAGAACCGAGGCCCTGGCGCCCGAATTTGCCCATTTCGAGGTCCAGGACCGCGACCTGCTGACCGAATGCGAGGCCACCGATCTCGACAGCATTGACCACGCCGGCGCTCTGCGACTGGCCGCCGAAGCCCTGCTGGCCGAAAGCGATGACATGGCGCTCTCGGCCGATGACCGCGCCATCGCCCAGGCCGCGCTCATGCGCCTTTTCACCTATTGCGATAAGATCGACGCATGAAACTGCGCGCCCTCCGCCTGTACAATGTGAAGCGCTTTGCCGGTCGTGGTGTTGCCATCGAAAATATCGGCGACGGCGTCAATGTGCTGACCGCCGCCAACGAATTCGGCAAGTCGACCTCGTTTGAGGCCCTGCACGCCCTGTTCTTCCAGCCCCATTCGGGCACACCCAACAGCGTCAAGCTGCTCCGCCCCTATGCCGGTGGCAATCCGCTGGTGGAAGCCGATATTGAAACGGCGGACGGGCGTTTCCGCCTCACCAAGCAGTTTTATGGCGGGCGCTCCGCGCGCGTCACCGAATTGGGCAACAACCGCCTGATTGCCCAGGCCGACGAGGCCGAGGCCTTCATCGCCGATCTGACCAAGGGCGGCGCCGGTGGGCCCGCCGGCCTGCTCTGGGTGCGCCAGGGGCTGACCGG
>CAXBKI010000306.1:0-4438 GCA_963975955.1 uncultured Devosia sp. | reverse complement strand
CGCTGGGTCGGCTCGATGGTCGCCGACATCCATCGCATTTTGCACCAGGGAGGCGTCTTCCTCTATCCCGCGCAGAGCGACCGCCCGGAGGGCAAGCTGCGCCTGCTCTATGAGTGCAATCCAATTGGCTTTATCGTCGAAAATGCAGGAGGCGGTGCCGCCGAAACCTTGCAGATTGTGCCAACCGCCCTGCACCAACGCGTCGGCTTCGTTGCCGGCGATACCGGCATGATTGCCTGCCTGCCGAGCTGACCGCACCCGGTGGGCGATCAAGTCCTGTCAGCCCCGGGGGCCAAAATGGTCGCTGGTGGCCAGACGAGGTGGGAATTTTGAACGAGGCCAGCCTTGGCTAGCGATGCCGGGTTCGCAGGGGAATACAGAGCGGGCGACCATAAGCCGGGTCGGTAATGACCATTGCCTCGACATCAAAAACGCTGGCGATGAGATCTTCGGTCATCAGGTTCTCGGGCTCCCCACAGGCGACAAGGTTACCATCGCGCAGGAATACCAGTTGGTCGGCATAGCGGGCTGCCAGATTGAGGTCGTGCAGCACCAGCACGATGGTACGGCCATGTTGCGTTTTAAGCTGGCGCACCAGATCCAGGCAATCGAGCTGGTGGGCCATGTCGAGGTGATTGACGGGTTCGTCCAGGCATATCACTTCCGTCTCCTGCGCCAGGACCATGGCGATCCAGACGCGCTGCAGTTGCCCGCCCGAGAGGGATCCGAGGTGACGGTCGCGCAGATGGGCAACTCCCGTCCCTGCCATGGCCGTTTCGAGCGCGCGTGTATCCTCCGGGCCCCACGGCTGCAACATGGTCTGGTGTGGATAGCGGCCAAGGCGCACCAGTTCCTCGACGGTCATGTCGTCGGGCGCCGAAGGGCTCTGGGCAAGCAGGCCGATATGGCGTGCCAGCAGGCGTTCGCGGAGCGTCGCCAAGTCACTCGTGTCAAGAAGAATACGGCCGGCACGCGGCGCGTGCAGACGGCGGATGGCGCGCAGCAGTGTTGACTTGCCACAACCATTCGGTCCGGCCAGTACGGTGATCTTGCCGCGCGGGATGGTCAGAGAGAGGGTGTCCAGGATGGTCGATTTGCCATAACCCAGGGTCAGGCCATCAATGGTTATCGCTATGCTATCCGTCATGGCGTTGGCGGCTCATCAGAAGGAAAAGGAAATAGGGCGCCCCGATCACCGCGGTCACCGTGCCGGCGGGCACCTCAATAGGGCTGAACAACACCCGCACGATCAGATCGGCTCCCACCAGCATGATAGCGCCGAGCAGAAAGCTGCCAGCCAGGCCGGCATAGACATTGCGCCCGACAATCAGCCGCGCCAGATGGGGGGCCATCAGACCAATGAACCCGACGCCGCCGACAAAGGCCACCGACACGGCAGTCAGAGCTGCCGCCAGGGCGAAAATCAGCACGCGAAAGACCGGCAGGTTCAGTCCGACACTACGCGCCGAGACCTCGTCGAGATCGGCCGGGGGCATTCTGCGAGCGGCCAGCATAGTCAGCACCAGCAGCGGCAGCAGCATGGCCAGCGTAACCTGGATTTCGCTCCAGTTGATTTCGTTGACAGCGCCGGCAATCCATCGCGCCGCCTGGCTGGTGCGATAGATGGGTCCGATCAACATCATCACCATGATCAGGGCCTTGAATACCGCGCCAATTGCAATGCCGAACAGCAATAGACGGACAGCCGACGACGATTGTCGGCCGCTCGCCGTGAACACCAGGGTAATGCCCAAAATGGCGCCGGCCATGGCAGCAAGCGGCTGATAAGCGATGGAGGTCACCAGCACGTTCGATTGGTCCGACAGCACCGCCAGAAAGATGACGACGCCGAGCGCTGCGCCGTCGATGACGCCGAGCACGCCGGGCGACGCCAGCGCGTTGCGGGTGACCTTCTGCAGCAGAAAACCAGCAACCGCCATGCCACCGCCCGCAAGCGCGGCGATAACAACCCTGGGCAAGCGCAATTGCAGCACAATGAGCCGCTGCGTCTTTTCACCCGCACCCACGATGACGGCGAAAACCTGTTCCAGCGGCAGCCAGGTTGAGCCGAATGCCACCCCGCTGAGCGCCAGCAAAACGAAGGCAGTGGCCATTATTGTCAGTGTCAGCGGCGCACGCGCACTGGACAATGTTGCCGTCAACGCGCTCATGCGACGCTCCTGCGCAGCAGCACGACCAGCACGATACCGCCGATGACGGCTGTGATGGCGCCGACAGGCGCCTCGACGGGGTAGATGACGAAGCGCGCGGCCACATCGGCCAACGTTGCGTAGCTGGCGCCGAGCAGCGCCGCAGCGATGAGTTGGCGCCCATGGCGGAGACCAACCAGTTGCCGTGCTGCGTGCGGCACGACCAGGCCAACAAAACTGACCGGACCGGCCATCGCTACCGCCGCGCCGGTCAGCAGAGATATCGACGCAAAGCATCCGATCCGGACCAGTGCTACCGGCACACCGAGCCCGGTGGCGGTCGCGTCATCGGCTTGCATGGCATCGAGAGGGCGGGCCATCAGCAGTGCGATCATCGTCCCCAAGACAATGAAGGGAAGACCACAGGTCGCCAGGGCCAGCGGCCGGTCAACAAACGATCCCGCCAGCCAGAACAGCAGGTTCTGCAACTGCGCCTCGTTGGTGGTCAGAACCATCTGGACGACAGACTGGCCCAACCCGGCGATCGTGACACCGATCAGCACGATCCGAATGGGAGAAAGCCCCCCTGCTCCCGCAGCGATGGTGAACACAACAAGGCTGGTTGCCAGTGCGCCCACAGCAGCTGTGAGCGAAAGACCGGCAAGCGAGTTCACGCCCAACACCACGCTGGCAATAACGACAGCCAGCGAGGCGCCGGCATTCAGTCCAAGCGTGTCGGGCGAGGCGATGCGATTGCGCGACAGAGTCTGCACCTGCACGCCGGCCATGCCCAGCCCGGCCCCAACCAATGGTGCGATGACGGCGCGGGGCAACCGCAGATTGGTGATAACCGTAGCCGCCTCTGATCCGTCAAAAGCGAACAGCGCCGCCCACACCTGTTGCAGGCTGTAGATTTTGTAGCCGACCGTTGTGCTCAGCGCCATTGCCGCAACCAGGACCAGCGCCAGGCACGTATAGACCACTCGCTGCGACGAGCGGCGTTGCTGCGCAACGGGGCTGGGGAGAACTTTTGTCGGACTGGCCACGATTAAAGATGACTACCATTATCAGGTTGACTTCAACGGCGTCGGAAGACCATTTTATGACCAGCAGTGTCAAGTTCGAGTTGAGTCATGAAAATTTTCCGTCGCACCATCCTGGGGATAGCGCTGGCTGCAATAGCCGTTGCGCAGCCGGCATTGGCGCGCGAGGTCAGCCATGCCATGGGCGTCACGGACGTGCCGGACAATCCCCAACGCGTTGTCGTCCTGACCAATGAAGGCACCGAGGCGCTGCTCACTGTCGGCGTGACGCCCGTAGGTGCCGTGCGTTCCTGGTTGGGTACCCCCTGGTACGGCCACATAGCTGGCGCGATGGCCGAGGTAACAGTTGTGGGGGAAGAGTCGGCGGTCAATCTCGAGGCCATAGCGGCGCTCGAGCCCGACCTCATTATCGGCAACAAAACGCGTCAGGAGAAAATCTACGACCAGTTGTCGGCCATTGCACCAACCGTGATGTCCGAGCGGCTGCGCGGCGACTGGAAGATCAATATGGCCCTTTACACCGAAGCTGTTGGCAAGGGTGCGGAAGGCAAGGCTGCATTGGCCGGGTTCGATGCGCGCGTCAAGGCGATTGCAGGCTCGGCCGGCCCCGCCCTGGCCGAAAAAGTCTCGCTGGGGCGCTTCATGGCTGCGCTCACCCGCATCTACTACAAGGATACTTTTGCCGGCCTGATACTGGACGAAATCGGCTTTGATCGCCCCGCTGCGCAGGACAAGGACGAATTTGCCGATGATATCGGCAAGGAGCGCATTCCCGATCTGGACGGCGATCGCCTTTTCTATTTTGTCTATGATGTCGGCGACGGCGCCGCCCAGGCATGGGCGGCTGACTGGACCAGCGACCCGCTCTGGCAGAACCTGGAGGCAGTCAAGGCCGGCAAGGCTCACGCTGTTGATGACGCGGTGTGGAACACCGCAGGCGGTTTCATCGCCGCCAATCTGCTGCTCGACGATATCGAGGGCATCTACCAACTGCCTGCGACGCGCTGACCAGATCGCCGTCCGAAACGGCCCCGCTGCTATTGCTGAAAGTTGACTATGGCCAGAATACTGACCGCCGCTGCCCTGATTGCGCTCGCACTCATTACCCCGATCGAGGCACGAGAAATCACCCATGCCATGGGTACAACCGAGGTTCCCCACGCGCCCGTCCGGGTAGCGGTTCTAACCAATGAAGGCACCGAGGCCCTGCTCCATATGGGGGTGGTCCCTGTTGGCGCCGCCCAG
>CAXBKI010000305.1:0-4444 GCA_963975955.1 uncultured Devosia sp. | reverse complement strand
GCCGGCTGATCATGCGCATCACGGACCCCACGGAAGGCAATATTGTCTACCGCCAGAAAGACGGCACGGAGGTTGATGTTGCCGCCCTCAGCAAGTCGCAGCTGCGGACCTATCACTCCGAAGTGCGGATGATCTTCCAGGACCCGTTTGCGTCGCTCAACCCCCGGATGACGGTCAAGCAGATCGTCGGTGATCCGCTCTATGTCAACAAGCTCGCCAGTGGCCGGGAACTGGAAGATCGCGTCGCCGAACTGCTGGACATGGTCGGTCTCGAGGCGGACATGATGGATCGTTATCCGCACGCCTTTTCCGGCGGGCAGCGCCAGCGCATCGGCATTGCCCGCGCCCTGGCGCTCAATCCGCGTGCAGCGCCGCCTCGGATTGAGCTTCATCTTCATTTCGCACGATATTTCGGTGGTGCGCTATTTCTGCGATCGTGTCGCCGTGATGCACCGGGGCAAGGTGGTCGAGGAGGGGGAAGCGAGCAAGATCTGCACGGCGCCCGACCACCCCTATAGCCAGGCCCTGATCTCGGCGGTGCCCAATCCCGACCCGCGCAACAAGCGCATGCTGCAGCGGGTGCGCGCCGGCTGACGCCAGCCTGGCGTACCCGCCGGCGCCCGGCGACAGTTATCCGCGCGGGGGCGGATATTGCAGGCCACGCTGCAAATAGAGGTTGCGGTCATGGGTCGGCAATTGCGCGGTTGCCGTAAAGCCGACCAGCCTGTCCTCGGCAATATAGTCCAGGTCCGATCCATAAAGCTCGCCGATCAGCCTGGCGGTGAGATCGCGCCGGATAGCCTGATGGTCCGGCGAGGCGATCAGGTCATGCTCCTCGAGAGGATCGTCTTCCACGTCAAACAGCTGCTGGTGGTTGCCGGCGGGATACCAGATCAGCTTGTGGCGGCCGTCATGCATCATGCGGGTGGCTTCGAGCCCTTCGACGCATTCGCCATAAAGGCTGGACCGGGCAGCGTCCCCGAGCATGGAGCGGCCCGTGCATGAGGCGGGCACCGCAATGCCGCACAGATCGAGCAGGGTGGGCATCACGTCCTGCAAGCCGACGAGCCTGTCATCGACCTGCCTTGCCGCATCGGGGGCAAACCGACCCGGGGACAGGATCATCGGGATATTGGCGGATTTCTCATACATCAGCCGTTTGGCAAACAGCCGGTGATCGCCGAGCATGTCGCCGTGATCGCTGGTGAACAGGATGATGGTGTCGTCGAGCAGGCCTTCCTCGCGCAGCGTGCCGATCAGGATGCGCAGCTGGTGGTCGATATGGGTGCACAGCGCGTAGAAGGCGCGTCGGATATCGGCAACCTGCTCGGCGGTAAAATGGGCCCAGTGTCGCCGGACATAGTCGAGCACCGGCGGCAGGGCATTGGCGCCATTTGACCATTCGGCCTCGACCGCCGCGTCGATGGGGCGCCCCGCATAGCGCTCGAGATAGTCGCGCAGCGGCGCCAGCGGCGGGTGGGGGTGCGTGTACGACACGTACCAGAAGCCCGGCCGGGTCGGGTCCCGCCGCTTTATCATGCGGGCTGCCGTCTCTGTCTGCCAGTTGGTCGGGTGCGTATCCTCCGGCAAATGCCAGTTGCGCCAGACATATTCGTTATTGCCCATGCCGTGCATGAACTGCCGTCCGGCATGGCCGCGTTCGGCAAGGAACTGCTCATAATCGTCGATCTGGCCGTCGACCTGCCGGCCTTCTTCGGCCAGCATGACATCGTGAAAGCCGATGCGGGCCCGGGGCGGGTAGACGTGCAGCTTGCCCACCGCAAAGGCCTGGTAGCCAGCGCCCACAAAGGCGTCGGCAATGGTGGGATCCGCGGGCATGCCCAGCCGGCCCTGGAAGATGCGATCGCCGTGCGCCCGCGGACTCTGGCCCGTCATCAGCGTTCGGCGCGCCGGCACACAGACCGGGCACTCCGAATAGGCGCGGCGAAACCGCGTGCCGGAACGCGCCAGGGCATCGAGCGTGGGTGTCTCGATAACCGGGTGCCCCGCGCAGCCAAGCAGTTGCCCAGGCCATTCGTCGGCGGTGATCAGAAGGACATTGGGACGCGACATGGTGTTAACTCGTGGCTCATTGCAATTGGCCCGGCCGCCAGCGGCGACCGGGCGCGGGAATCAGGCGCGGCTCAACAGATCCCTGGCACCCTGCACCAGGGCTGCGCCACCATCGGTGGGCGACATGCTTTCGAACGCCACCTGCTGGCTGATTTCGAAGACCAGCCTTGTCACCTCGCCGGCGCCGGGCGGCAGCGGCGGGGGCAGGGCGCCGACAAGCTCGCCCAGGCTGGCCACGAACTCGACCGAGGCCTTTTCGGCCGGCTTGAGATCGGCGGCAATCGCCTTGGCCAAGCGCGGCGAGGACGGAATGCCCCGGTCGGCGCCAAGCAGCTTTGCCGCTTCCGGATTGCCGGTGAGGAAGGCCAGCAGCGCGACCGCTTCATCCGGATGCTTTGTCTGGGCGGCGACACTGAGCCGGGTTGCGGGGCGCAGATAGTGTCCCGGCGCTGCATCGTCGCTGATCCGCGGCAGCGGCACCGGCGCGATGGTTTCGGTGACGGCAGCCTGCTGCGGCCCGATCTGGTTGGCCAGCATGAAGGTGCTTGCCGAATGCCCCAGGGTCAGCCCGCTGGTATCAATGGTGCCCTGCTCGAGCGCCTGGATATCGGCGGGCACGCAGGCCTTGCTCTGGCGCATATCGGCCCAGAGCTTGAACCAGCCCGCGGCGTCGTTCTCGTCATAGCCGAGTTCGCCGTCGGCGGTATAAAGCGCCTTGTTCTGCTGCTTGAGCCAGTTCTCGAAGGCGATATCGTTGCCGCTGGCGTCGCTGGTGCCGTAGACATTGGAGCGCGGCGTCTCCTGGGTCAGCCTGGCGCAGTTCTCGGCGAACTGCTCATAGGTCATACCGTGATGGGGCGCGGCAACGCCCGCTTCGTCCCAGGCGGTCTGGTTGATGAGCATGGCGGCCGAATTGACGCCGAAGCTGACGCCGTAAAGCTTGCCGTTGACCCGGTTCGCATCGACCTGGTCGGTGGGGATATCGGACAGGTCAAGCACGTTGCCCAGATAGGGATCGAGATCGAGCAGGACGCCGCGACCGGCATATTCGGCGATGTAGCGGAAATCCATCTGGATCAGATCGGGCGGATTGCCGCCCACGACCTGGGTGGCCAGGCGGGTGAAGAAATCGTCAAACGGCGCCGTTTCGCCGGTGACGCTCACCCCGGGATTCTGGGCCATGAACAGGTCCATGGCCGCTTCGGTGCGCGCCAGGCGCTCCTGGTTGCCCCACCAGAAAAACCGCAATTGCCGATCCTGCGCGAATGCTGCCCGCGTGAGCAGCGGTGCAACCGCAAGCCCCGACAGAGCGCCCGCCAGCCAGCGGCGGCGTGTTAAAGAGTAGTTCACGTCCAATCTCCTCCTCAAGGTGAATGTACCTGTCGCTCTGCGCGCTCAGGCACTTTCCCGGCCGATGACCGACCAGGGAATGACAAAGCTCCGGCTCTCGGCGCCGGGCACGTTCTCGATGCGATCGATGAGATGGTCCACCGCCTGCTCCAGCGACGGCCGGCTGGGGCCGATCGTGGTCAGGGACGGAAAGCAGAGCCCGCCTTCCTCGGCATTGCCCGATCCCACAACCGCAATCTCGGCTGGAACCTGGATGCCAAGCCGGGCCAGCGCCTGGATGACCGACACTGCGCTCGCGTCGGACTGCACCAGGATCGCATCGGGACGATCGGGGCCCTGCAAGACGGAGTGCAGGATCGCCACGGCGCTGGCCCGGCTTTCCGCGCCGGTCACGATCCGGGCAGGAGGCAGGCCGTGCTCGGCCAGAATCCGTTCCAGTGCCTGCGAGCGCCCCCCATCCCCGGATTGCGCGTGGCGGATATAGACGAAGCGTTGCCGCCCGCGCTCCACAAGGCGGCCGATGACCGACTGGAATGCCGGCAAACGCTCCTGGCGCACACAGGAATAGCCGACGCTTTCGATCGGCGGATGCAGCAACAGCACCTGCTTGCCGGCGCGCAGCAAGGGGGCGAAGAGCAGATCGATCTGCTCGGGGGACAATTGTTCGACTTCGGCGACGATCCCGTCTGCCAGCCCGGCTTCCACCTGGGTGACGATGTCCTGGCAGGCGGCAAAATCCCGCCCCATCATCAGGACGGAAGAATAGCTGCGCCGCCGGACGGTCGCGTCGACATCGCTGGCAATGCCATCGGCGAAGGGCGTGCCGATCCTGGGCAGCAGTACGCAGATCCGCCGGGTCCGCTGCAGGCGCAGATGGCGCGCCGTCTGGTTCTGCACATAGCCGATTTCCGCGATGGCGGCGCCGATGCGCTCGCGCGTCTCGACGGCAATCCTGCCCACAAGTTCCTGCCGGCCGCTCAGGACATAGGAAACGGTCGCGGCCGACACATTGGCGCGCTGG
>CAXBKI010000304.1:0-4445 GCA_963975955.1 uncultured Devosia sp. | reverse complement strand
GCGCCAGCGACTTGAGGGCCGTGCGCCTTTTGCAGGCGATCGAGGACGTGTCCCCATGAGCTTCAGACATTGAATTCTCCTTTGCATCGACAATTCAGGTGGCCACCGGGGCGCCCCGCAAAGCAAAAAAGCCGCCAACTGACAGACACCGAGCGAGCGCTCGACATCAGACCAGTTGGCGGCTTTGCCATGGAGGGCGCCCGTCGGTGGACACCAATAGCTGTGAGCCCCTTGCGAGCAACTCACTTCGGCAACAACAATGCACGAAGCGTGCCAAACGTGCCGCAGAGAAGAAAAGTCTTATTCAACAGTTGTTTGCGGATGTAGCGAGGCAATCCGGCCAAAGGCTTCGGCGGGACATATCGGCCCAAAAAGGCAGCATATGCAAAAAGTTTAGGCGCTGCCTGAAATTGGATCAGCTTGGCTGGCGCTGGCTCTCGATATAGTCTTGCAGCTGCGCCGGGTCGAAAATTCGGTCATCAAAGAAGCCTTCGGGGCCCATGGCCAACCCGTCCACCAACCGAGCAGACAGCGTCTGTTCCAAGCGGACGTTGGCAGCCGGAAGCGCAACCCCGAGAGGGGCCAGGGCCGCGCGATAGAGGTCAGGACGGAACGTGGCGGCCGCCTGACTGGCCATGGTGGGCGAAAAGCCGACCTCGCCCCAGCGTACCATCTGCGAATAGAACCACAGCGCATGGCTCTGCCAGGGAAAATTGGCCGCGTGGTCATATGGCACATAGAAATCCGGCACCGACCGCATGTGTCCCGCCCCGATATCGAACCGCCCATCCAAGGCGCGCTGCACCAGGTCGGCCGGCTGGCCGAGATAGGCAGGGGCCGACATGATGCCGGCGACCTCGGCATGGTTGGCGCTGTCGCCACACCAGATGGCGGCAAAGTGCATGGCGCGGATCAGCGCGGAAAGGATCTCGGGATTATCCCTGGCCCAGCTGGCGCGCATGCCCAGTACCTTGTCGGGGCTGGAGCGCCAGATCGAGGCTTTGACCGTTGCGATATGCGCACCCTTGGTGGCCACCCCCACACTGTTCCAGGGTTCGCCCACGCAATAGCCGTCAATGCCGCCGGCACCCAGCGCATCCGGCAGCAGTGAGGGCGGCAGCACGACGATTTCTACATCGCGATCGGGCATGACGCCGCTGGCCGCCAGCCAGTAGCGCAACTCGTAATTGTGTGCCGAGGTCTGATGGACGACGCCAAATCGCAATTTGCGCGGTGCAGCTGAAACGACCCTGGCCAGAGCCTGACCGGTGACGAGCGCATCCAGATTACCCGGCGCCCCGGCATCGGCCATGGCAGACCACAGGTCGGCACTGACGGTGACGGCGTTGTTGCCCAGACCAAACACCATCGGCGCGATCATGTTCACAGCGAGTGGCGTCAGTCCCAGCGTGGCCGCCAGCGGCATCGGTGCCAGCATCTGGGCGATATCGAAATGCCCGACTGCCGCGCGATCGCGGATATTGGCCCAAGACGTCTCGCGCACGAGATGAAGATCGATTCCCTGGGCTTCGGCAAAACCCTTCTCGCGCGCCAGCACCAGCAGCACGCTATCGAGCAGTGGCAGGAAACCGGCCTTGATGGGGGTGAGAGCAGTCATGGCAATATCCTATGGCCCCAGCAAATCTGCGGCAGTGATCAGACTCTGGGCAATATCGACCATCCGGCGGTTCTGGTTCATCGCCGTAGTCCGCAAGAGTGAATAGGCATCCGCCTCGTTGAGCGCCCGGGTGCGCATGATGATGGATTTGGCCTGATCAATCAGCTTGCGGTCCTCGAGTTCGGACCGGGCCTGCTCCAGTTCACGTCGAAGCCGGGCAAAGGCATTGAAGCGCGAAATGGCCGTATCCATGATAGGCTTGACGCGCTCCTTCTTGAGCCCGTCCACAATATAGGCCGATACTCCCGCTTCGACGGCTTTTTCGATCATCACGCCATCCGAACTATCCACGAACATGGCAATCGGTCGCTGGATGGCACGAGACAGCGAAAAGAAATGCTCGAGCATATCGCGCTTGGGATTTTCGAGATCGATCACGAAGACGTCGGGCATCGTATCCTGGATCGTCCGGCCCACCTCGTTGACGTCATGAATGACGGCCACGCGGGTATGCCCCGCTTCGCGCAGCCCATCTTCGATGATGGAGGCGCGAATGCGGTTTTCATCGATGATAAGTATAGACAGTTCTGTTTTGTGCATCTGTCGCGCAGTAATGCCTCTGCCTAGAAAAAGCGCAAGTGATGAAAGTGCACGGTTCGGATGCATATACCGTCTGACGCAGACCGGCACGGCTCAAGAGCAGCGACAACAGCCTTCCACAATGGGACCATTTCCGGGTTGTAATGGTCCAAACATTGGTCATCGACGCTTTTAGGAGCGCGGCCGGGAAGCCGACGGTGCGGAGACCAGCCCGGACCCGCCATCATGGGTGGCGTCAGGGTCCTTGTCTCGACACGATGACCGACCAAGAGACTAGCCTGGCGCCTATTGCTTCGGTGCGAGCCCGAGCAGCAGTGTTGGAACCAGCTCCGATACCGTGGGATGGATCGGGACAGCCCATCGGAGCACATCCACAGGCTGGTCAGCATTCATCATGTCGAGAATGCCGTGGATGGCTTCGTCGCCACCTGTGCCGAGAATGGCTGCGCCCAGAATGCGGCTGGTTTCGGCGTCTGAGACGACCTTCATGAAGCCTTGGGTTTCACCCTTTTCCACTGCTCGGCCAACGCGCGTCATGGGGCGCTTTGAGTAGAGCAGCGGACGGCCTGTCTTTTCCGCTTCCGCATCGGTCAAGCCGACGCGGCCGAGCGGCGGGTCGATATAAAGAGCGTAGCCAAGGAGGCGGTCGCTGACGCGCCGGTCGCCGCCATCGAGCAGATTGGCGGCGACAATTTCGAAGTCGTTATAAGCGGTGTGGGTAAAGGCGCCCTTGCCGTTGCAATCACCCATTGCCCAGATGCCGGGCACGTTAGTTTCGAGCCCATCGTCGACGGTGATATAGCCGCGCTCGTTCGTCGCTACGCCGGCATTTTCGAGCCCGAGATCGTCGGTATTCGGCTTGCGGCCAATGGCGATCAAGACATGGCTGCCGACGACCGGGGATGGATCGGTTTCGCATTCGATCGACACGGCGATGCCTGCTTCGTGCTTGCTGAAGCCGATGCAGGTGACGCAGGTACGCACCACAATGCCTTCGGCCTCGATGATTTCGCGCACGGCCTCGGAAACGTCCTTGTCTTCGCGAGAAATCAATCGGTCGGACCGCTCGATGACGGTCACTTCCGCGCCGAAACGGCGGTACATCTGTGCGAACTCCAGGCCGATATAGCTGCCGCCGACAATGACGAGATGCCTTGGCAGTTCTTCGAGGGCGATGATCTCAGTGTTGGTGAGATACCGTACGTCCCTAAGGCCGGGCATGTCCGGAATGAAGGCGCGTGCTCCAACATTGAGGAAGATTTTTGGAGCAGTCAGGCGCTCGCCGTTAACGGCAATAGTCTTCGGTCCGTCAAAGCGGGCATGACCTCTGATCAGTTCCACATTGGCCATGCTCGCGAGCCAGTCTTCGTTGCCCTTGCGCGAGTCGAGAATGACTTTTCGCGCGCGGGCGGCGACAGCGGGCATGTCGACTGTGACATCGCTACGGGAAAAGCCGTACTCGCCTCCGCGCCTCGCCTGGTGCGCCGCATAGGCGCTGGCGACGAGGGTTTTGGTCGGCTTGCAGCCGGTGTTCACACACGTGCCGCCGACAAGGTCGCGTTCGATGATTGCGACCTTCATGCCCGCATCATTGAGGCGTCCTGCAAGGGACGGCCCGGCCTGACCTGCGCCGATGATTATCGCATCAAAGATGCGCAGGCCCTCAGGCTGTTGCTCGGTGTTCGACATGATGCGCTTTCCGACTGCTGGTGAGTCTTAAGGCCAGGACAGCTGGCCTACCATTCGAAATCCGGACCATTGACGCGGGCGCCCATCAGGAACACATCGGCCATCAGGCGCAACGGGGCAGCGTCGACGTCGGTTTCGTGGCGCTCCAGCAGATCGGCGAAGTGGTCATACATGGCCGCGTATTCGCCGTCGCCATGCTCGAGCACGACGGTGTCATTGATGCGCAGCGTGCGTCCGCCGGCCTCCAGCAGGACGATGTCGCCGGTGCCGGTCTCGAAGCGAATGGTCCAGATCTCGCCGCTCTCTTCAAGCCAGTTGAAGCCGCCTGACAGTACCGGCTTGTGTGCCTGTCCCGATTTGAAGGTGATTTCCACATCGATCGGCGTCTGCCGGTTGGCTGGAAAGGTCAGCTTGCTGGCCTCGACAAACACAGGATAGGGCATCACCTTGGTGAAAATAGAAAAGGCATTGATGCCCGGATCGCACACCCCGAAACCGCCCGGCTCCCAGACCCAGTCCTGACCGGGATGCCATTTGC
>CAXBKI010000303.1:0-4474 GCA_963975955.1 uncultured Devosia sp. | reverse complement strand
GCCCTTGGCCTCAATCTCCTCGCGCCATAGATCAACCAGCGCATGGCCCGAGGGGGGAATGGCAACGCCGGCCAGCTTCTCGCGCAGCAGCAGGCCCAGCGCCTCGGCTATGGGGGCGTCGCCCTTGTCGCTGACCTCCGCGACATTGGCGCGGAACAGCCGGTCTTCCAGCATTTCGCCGATATTGCCCACCATGCCGGGCATGCGCACGCAGCCCAGCGCCTCGACGCGGGCCTGTTCGAGCGCGTCGAACGCCGCCCGGGCAATCGGGTCCATCGGCGCCCGCTTGCGGTGGGCTTCCGGATCGTGGCTGGCCAGGCGCATCGCCATGGCATCGCCCTGCCCGCGGGCAATGGCGATGTCGCGCCGGGTCGGCAGCCGGGGCAGGTTGGCCAGCCGCGCCTTGTCCGAGGTCAGCAGCGGCCGATCGGAAGTGAACGTCACCTCGAGATCGGGCTTGGCGCCAATGGCGCGCACCGTCGCCCCCATGGCGGATTTGAACACCTGGGTCTGGTCGGGCTTGTTGGCTTTGCTGCGCGGTGGTTGTGCCATGATATCCAGGGGGGCCGCAGGCCCGTCGTGCCACGACCTCGTGGTTCGACAGGCTCACCATGAGGTCTACTGAAGGTTCGCAGAATTCACGGTAGACCTCACCCTGAGCCTGTCGAAGGGCGAGGTCGACGCTTGATTAGGCCGTCACGGCCAGATTGGCCGAGCTCTCCGGCAGATCTTCGCCGAACACGCGCTGATAGAATTCGGCCACCACGGGGCGTTCGAGCTCGTCGCACTTGTTGAGGAAGGTCAGGCGGAAGGCAAAGCCCACATCACCGCCGAAGATCGTGGCGTTTTCGGCCCAGGTGATCACCGAACGCGGGCTCATCACCGTGGAGAGGTCGCCATTGATGAAGGCCGAACGCGTCAGATCGGCCAGCCGTACCATGTTGGAGATCAGCTTCCTGCCCTTTTCGGTCTCGCCATAGGCCTTGTTCTTGGCCAGGACGATGCCGACTTCCTTGTCGTGCGGCAGATAGTTGAGCGTCGTCACCAGGCTCCAGCGGTCCATCTGGCCCTGGTTGATCTGCTGGGTGCCGTGATAGAGCCCGGAAGTATCGCCCAGACCGATCGTGTTGGTGGTCGAGAACAGGCGGAACGCGGGGTGGGGCACGATGACGCGATTCTGGTCGAGCAGGGTCAGCCGGCCGGCGACCTCGAGCACGCGCTGGATCACGAACATCACGTCGGGGCGACCCGCATCATATTCGTCAAACACCAGCGCGACATTGTTCTGCACCGCCCAGGGCAGGATGCCGTCACGGAATTCGGTGATCTGCTTGCCGTCCTTGAGGACGATGGCATCCTTGCCCACCAGATCGATACGGCTCACATGGCTGTCGAGATTGACGCGCACCAAGGGCCAGTTCAGCCGGGCCGCGACCTGCTCGATATGGGTGGATTTGCCCGTGCCGTGATAACCCTGCACCATGACGCGGCGGTTATAGGCAAAGCCGGCCAGAATCGCCAATGTGGTGTTGCGATCGAACAGATAGTCCGGATCGACCGGCGGCACATGGCTATCGGCCTGCTTGTAGCCCATCACCTTCATGTCGGTGTCGATGCCGAACAGCTCCCGGGCCGAATATTCGGTGTCGGGCAGATTGGTGTACTCAGTCATGGCATGGCTCTTGGCGAAAAAACGAGGCAGGAAGGGCAGAAAGTTCGGCCGCTCTATAGCAGCATTGTGATGGGCGCGGTAGCCACCGCACTGGCAAGCCTAATTGCCGACAAAGCCCATCTTCTTGAGATGGCTATAGGCCGCGATGATGGTGCGCAACCGTTCTTCGGACGATTTGTCGCCGCCATTGGCATCGGGATGGTGGATCTTGACCAGCGTCTTGTAGGCGCTCTTGATCTGCTCGGTCTTGGCCGGCCCCACGATCCCCAGCGTTTCAAGCGCCCGGCGATCATTCTCGTTGAGCGGCTTGGCCCGCTCCTCGACCGGTTTCTGGGCCTGGCGGTGCCGGTATTTGGCAAACACCCCGAACGGGTCGCCATAGCGATCGCCCGGCCGCATGCCCGCGGTGGCCGCCGCACGCGGCCGCACGCCCGGATTGCCCGTGGCAAAGCTGGAGCGGCTCTCGGCCTTGGGCGGCTGCGTCAGCGCGGCGTCCAGCTCGTCCTTTTCCATGCCGGCAAAGAAGTTGAACGCCGTATTGTAGTGGCGCACATGCTCCAGACAGAACCGGTGATACTCGCCCTCGGTGCGCTTGGCCTCGCGGCTCTTGCCCTTGGGGGCCTTGTACTCGCCGGCCTTGTTGCAGCCCTCCCACTCGCACACATGCTCGATGGGCGCGGGCTTTTCCTCGCGCCGCGGCCGGATACGAATGGTATCGAAGATCTTGGATTGCGGTTTCATTGCGCCTAATTACTTGCCTCAGATCATTCAGAAAGTGCCAGCCAGATGTCCGCCAAAGACACCATCACCGCCAAGCTCTCCAGCAGGTTTGCCCCCGCTTTCCTCGATGTGATCGACGAATCGATGCTCCATCATGGTCACGCCGGCTGGCGCGAAGGCGGTGAAACCCATTTTCGTGTCAGAATCGCGACCGCCCATTTTGACGGGCTCAGCCGCATCGCGCAACACCGCGCGGTGATGGAAACCCTTGATGCAGAACTCAAGGACCGGGTTCATGCCCTGGCCATCGACGTCTTGCCGACGGCAGGGCCATACGACTTAGCAGACCGCAGCTAGCCATGTCGCTCAAAATCATCCGCCGGCTGCTGCCCGGCTTCGGCACCACCTATGGCCCGCCCGGGCCGGGCCCCTTCCCCACCATCATGCTGCTGCATGGATCGGAGGGAGGGCCCTCGGGCTGGAGCCACCGCATGGCGGTGATCCTGGCTGCCCATGGCTATCTCGCCTACCCCCATAGCTATTCGGTGGGCGGCAATGCCTGGAACGCCGGATCGATCATAGATGTGCCGCTCGACCGCAGTGTTCAAGCCCTGGACGCCCTGCGGGCATGGCCCTTTGCCGGCGCAAATCTGGGCATCCATGGCGTCTCGCGCGGCGCCGAGCATGCCCTGCTGCTGGCCAGCCTGATGGCGCAGGCAGGGCTTGCGCCGGTGCAGGCCATCGCCGTGCACAGCCCGCCCGATGTCATCTGCCACGGCTTCAACAGCGCCGCCTGGCGCGACAGCGGCGATCCCGGCTGGCAGGCCAGCGATCCCGGCCACCGCGCCTGGACCTGGCGGGGCAGCTCGGACAATCTTCTGCCCACCACGCCCCTGGCCGTCGAGACCATTGCAAGCCCCCTGTTCATCAGCCACGGCACGGCGGACCGGGTCTGGTCAGTGGCGATGACGCGGCGGCTCGAGCAGCGCCTGCTGGCCGCCGGCAGGCCGGCGGAAATCCACTATCTGGAAGGCCAGGACCACCTGCCTGACGGCAATGCCGAAAATGCCCTGCTCGAAAAACTGCTCGACTTCTTCGCGCGTACGTTGACGCCCTGATCAGGCCGGCGGCGGCGGATCGAGCAGGCGCAGCTGTACCCGGGCAACGCGCTGCCGGTCCCGCTCGAGCACCTTGAAGCGGAAATTGTGGGCGACGATCTCCTGCCCCTCGGCCGGGATCATCTTGGCCGCATCGATCACCACGCCGGCCAGTGTCTGCACCCGGTCGTCGGGCAGGTGCCAGCCCATGGCGCGGTTGACATCGCGCACCGGCAGGCTCGCATCGAGCACGAAGCTGCCATCGGGCAGGCGGCGAATGCCGTTCATCATCTCGTCTTCGGGCTCGTCATGCTCGTCCGAGATTTCGCCCACGATCTCCTCGATGATGTCCTCGAGCGTCACCAGCCCCTCGACCACGCCGTATTCGTCCAGCACGATGGCCATGTGCTCGCGCCGCTTGCGGAACTGGGCGAGCTGGGAATGCACCGAGGTGGATTGCGGCACGAACCAGGGCTTGTAGATGATGGCCGAGACATCCACCGAGGAAACATCGCCATTGCCCTTGGCCATGGCCCGCAGCACGTCCTTGGCATGCAGCAGGCCCACAATATTGTCCGGATTGCCCTCATAGACCGGGATGCGCGTATAGGCGCTCTCGAGCACCTGCGCCACAAAGGTCTCGACCGGCAGGGCGATGTCGAGCGAGAGCATCTGCATGCGATGCACCATCACATCGGCCACCTTGAGATCGCGCAGGTCCAGAATGCCGCCCAGCATGTCGGCATCGTGCTTGATCATGTCGCCTTCGGCCTGCAGATAATCCACCGTGCCGCGCAGCTCGTCATGGCCCGAGCGCGCCTCTTCGGCATGGGTATTGACGCCCAGCAGGCCCAGCAGGCCCGACACCAGCCACTGCACCGCCAGGGTCACCGGCGAAAACACCAGCACGATGATGCTGATCACCAAGGGCCGGGTCGAGATCAGCCGCAGTTCGGTCGATGGGCGACGCTCGATCCTGACGCAT